>JASMMN010000030.1 GCA_030748155.1 Phycisphaerales bacterium | reverse complement strand
CCCCATCAAGCATCGAACCGGGCACCTACTGGCCCGGAATGATCGTCACCTACAACGGGGACAACTACACGTCTGACGGCCACGGATTCAACAACGCCACGTTCTTCGCATCGCAAATCGACATCCGCCCCGACAATGATCTCTGCTCGAATGCGGAAGTCGTCACAAGCGGCAACTCCTACTCGTTCACCAACAACAGTGCTTCGACAGACGGATACTCCCATCTGGACTGCGGCAACTCCGACAACACCGCCTACAACGACATCTGGTTCGAGTACACACCGACCTGCGACGGAACGGTCACGGTCGATACCTGCGACGACACCGATTTCGACACCATCCTGGCGTTCTACGAGGACGACGGCGTCTGTCCACCCAACAACAGCCAGGAACTCGCCTGCAATGATGACGGCTGTAGTTACCAATCCTCACTGAGCGCGCCTGTCCAAGCAGGCCAAACCTACCTCATTAGACTTGGCAGCTATAACGACACAGCGACCGGCACCGGCACGCTGACGGTCAGTCAGGTGGACACCATCGCCAACGACACCTGCGCCGATGCGATCTCCCGCGGCAACGGGAGTTGGATCGTCGATACGACCTGCGCTCAGAGTGACGGACCCGCCGACATCACCTGCGGATACGACACCATCTTCAAGGACGTCTGGTACGAGTACACCGCGAACTGCACGGGAACCTTCCACGTCAACACCTGTGGTGTCGGCGGCGTTGACACCGTGATCGCCGTCTATGACAACACCAATGGGTGCGGCGGAACCATGCTTGACTGCAACGACCAGTCCCCCACCTGCTCAAGTTATCCAAACTCTTCGACGGTCAATGTCCCGGTATCACAAGGACAAAGCCTCCTGGTCAGAGTCGGCGGCTGGACTGAGAACAACTTCGGCAGTGTGCAAGTGACGTTCCACCTCTACGAAGGTGCCGCCAACGACGACTGCGCCGACGCCTACACCGTCGGCAGTGGAACCCGCGAATTCGATACGCGGTGCGCCAGTACCGACGGCGTGACCCATCCGGGTTGCCAATGGGATGGCCAGACATACCACGACCTCTGGTACCGCTGGACGGCACCTTGCACCGGTGAGTTGACCGTTTCGACCTGCGACACTGCCGACTACGACACTGATCTGGTGGTCTACCACGACAGCGGTTCCTGTCCACCAGATGACTCTGATCTCTTGGCCTGCAATGATGACGGTCCGGGTTGCGGAGATTACACTTCGCACCTGACCGCCACCGTCTTCGAAGGCCAAACCTATCTCATCCGTGTCGGTGGGTACGACGATGGCCACGAAGGCACTGGCACCTTGTTGATCGACTGTGAAGAGGGGTGCGTCGGCGATCTCAACGGGGACGGCGAAACCAGCGTCGATGACCTCCTGACCGTCATTGCCGCCTACGGAACCGCGGATCCATCAGGCGACATCGACGGCGACGGCGTTGTCTCCATAACCGACCTGCTCATCATCATCGATACATGGGGCCCCTGCTGAGGAACCACGAACCAACCGCCGGTCACTTTATGTGCTTGTCGTCACCGAACTTACGTTTTTGCGTTTTTGGAAGTCGTTGTGTGGCAGGGAGATAAAGCGACCGGCGGTCGCTTGTGTGGTTGAGCGGCGTTGAGTGGCGGATGGCATACTGTCGGATTGCAGGGAGCCCCGCATGGCCGACACCGGAACCATCACAGAGAAGCAAGCCGCGTTTATGGAAGCGCAGGAGATGTTTTTTGTGGCGACCGCTCCACTCCAGAGTGATGGGCATGTCAATCTCTCACCAAAGGGGCTCGCGGGCACGTTTGTCGTGCTCGATGATGCCACGGTGGCATTTCTGGATACGTGGGGTACCGGCATCGAGACGACCGCCCATGTGCAGGAGAATGGGCGGCTGTGCATCTTGTTTTGCTCATTCGGTGAGGAGTCACGGATCTTGCGGCTCCACGGTCAAGCCGAGGTCATCACAACCGAACACCATGAGTTTGACACGCTTCTCAGCCGGTTCCCGGAAATGCCCGGCACTCGCAGCATCATTCGTCTCCGCGTGCGGCGTATCTCCAAGTCGTGCGGCTTCGGTGTCCCTCGGTATGACTTTGTGGAGCACCGATCCGAACTGCCCAACTACGCCGTGGAGTGGGGGCCAGAACGCGTCGCAGCATTCCAGCGGGCCAACAACGCGGAAAGCATCGATGGGCTGCCGGGGCTCCTGCCCGAAGGCCCCTAGCGTCACACTATCCTGCAAGCCATGGAACGATATGAGGTACTCATCGTTGGTGGCGGCGTCGGCGGGCTGACCTGCGGAATCACCATTGCATCGGCCATGCACAAACCCTGGTTTGGTGACCGGAAGATTCTGGTCATCGATGACGGGAACAGCGACCTTGCGAAAGCGCGACTCTTCAATGCTCCAGGCATCTGCCCCGGTACCAGTGGAATCGAAACGCTCGAGACCATGCGATCACAACTCTTGCACTACCCCGCCGCAACCTTGACTTCAGGCTCCGTGACAGACGTTGCCCGTGTGGGCGGTGATTGGCGGGTGACCACGCACGCGGGCGATCTCCATACCGCCCAGACGCTTGTCTTGGCCACCGGGTTCAAGC
Source organism: Phycisphaerales bacterium (assembly GCA_030748155.1). GTDB lineage: Bacteria > Planctomycetota > Phycisphaerae > Phycisphaerales > SM1A02 > UBA12567. The sequence continues at coordinate 19,132 of JASMMN010000030.1, read as the reverse complement.
GATGGGACATCGATGGACTCCCAGTTGCACCGGTGCCACACCCGCGGGGCGGCAAGCCGGATCGCATCATGCTCGAACATGACGGCGTGTACCACGTCGCGCCCGGGCTGCACGTCGCGGGCCTGCTTGGAGGCGGATCCGGTCAGTTCGCCATCGCCGCAGGCATCGGCGCCCAAGTCGCGGTCGAACTTCTGAGCGAGTGGGCTGGCAAACGAACACATATGCACCACCTTCCAGAGACCCCACAATGATTGTGCTCCTGACTGCGATCCTGGCCACGCCGCCGCCTCCTGCCCAGCCGCCCTGCGGGTCACACGCCATGGCCCCGGCGCTGTCCGCCGATGACAGTGGCGCCTGGCTCTCGTGGCTCGAACCGGCCCCAGTCCATGACACGGCAACATCGGACGACATCTGGCGACTCCAAGCCAGCCACTTTGACGCCGCTTCGAATGCGTGGTCTCCAGCGACCACCATCACGCAGCGGCGGGACTTTTTTGTCAATTGGGCGGACGTACCGCAGATCGGCCTCTCCGGTGACGGATCGCTCATTGCGACCTGGCTTCAGAAAAGCGGCCCAGGAACCTACGCCTACGACATCGGCGTCGCCCGCTCACGCGATGGCGGCGCGCACTGGACCATGCTCGGCACGCTCAATGACGATCGCACCGAGACAGAACACGGATTCGTATCGCTCGTCCCCGAAGGCGATGACATGCGAGCGGTATGGCTCGATGGTCGAGCGATGACCCCGGAAGGCCAGGGTGACGACAGCCATGGCCACGGGCACGGCGGCGGCGCCATGTCCCTCCGCACCACCATCATCAGCGACACCATCGCCCCGTCCACCCAACTCGATGATCGCACCTGCGAGTGCTGCCCCACCGCCATGGTGCAGATGCCCAGCGGCGTCCTCATCGCATACCGTGACCGCGGCGAGAATGAACGGCGCGACATCACGCTGGCGCGGCGGAGCGGCGATGCGTGGGTTCCGACCTATGACCTGCACCGGGACGACTGGGTCATCGCCGGATGCCCCGTCAGTGGACCCGCGCTGGACTCACAGCAAGACGCCGTCGTCGCCGCGTGGCACACCGGCGGCCAGCCGAGCGGCGTCTTCGCGGCCTTCTCCACCGACGGCGGCAGCACGTTCACGCCGCCGATTCCGGTCGCCGGTGATGCGGCGATCGGGCGAGTTGATGTGTCATGGGCGTCACCGACGACCGCCGCGATCACGTGGATCGAAACGCATGACGATGACGCCGTCCTGATGATCCGCTCCATCACGCGAGGCGGCGAAGCGGCCGAGCCCACGGTGGTGTCGGTCGTTCCCGGCGGCCGCCGAAGCGGCTACCCCAGACTCTGCCAAGTCGGCACCTCCTCGCTGGTTGTGTGGACCGCCAACGACCCCGCACAGGGCCTGGAGGCCTGTTTGATCGACCAGTACCCTGCCACCTCTTCCCCCCTATCAATCCTCTCCGGGTGGACGTACAATACGCGGCGCGGCCAAGTCGGCCGAGATCTCGGAGTCTGGTGTCACAGGCGGCCTCCGAGTTCTTCTCCTCCTGTGACTGCTCTGTTCGAGGTTTTTCCCGTGAAGCTTTTTGTTGGAAATCTGCCGTGGCGCGTTCGTGACAACGATCTCGTCGAAATGTTCTCCGAGCACGGTTCCGTAACCGCTGCGAACGTCGTTCTTGACCGTGACACCGGCCGCTCCCGTGGCTTCGGGTTTGTCGAGATGAGCGATGACGATGCCCGCAAGGCCATCGAGGCCCTGAACGGCCAAGACCTTGATGGTCGCGCCATCAACGTCAATGAGGCACGCGCCAAGACGCACTGACCTTATGACGTGTTCACCTTGTGAACTACCGCACCGGCCGCTGTGAATCGCAGCGGCCGGTGTCTTCTTCTATACGTTGAAGTACTTGGCTTCCGGATGATGAACCACTATGGCACTGGTGCTTTGTTCAGGGTCGATCTGGTAATTCTCGGTCAGTCTGCAACCGATTCGATCGGGGCGCAACAGGCGGAAAAGTTTCTCTTGATCGTCCATGTCCGGGCACGCCGGATAGCCGAATGAGTACCGACTTCCCCGGTACTTCTGCTGAAACAACTCCCTGATGTGCGGGCTGTCATCTCCGTCGATGCCAATTTCCTGCCGCATCCGTTGATGCCAGAGTTCGGCGAGCGCCTCGGCGCACTCCACGCCCATTCCGTGAACGAACAGGTACTCGGTGTACTCGTCCCGTTCGAACAATTCGCGAGCAAGTTCACCGACCCGCTCACCCATCGTCACGCAGGAGAGGCCGAGCACATCGCGATCGCCGGAATCGACCGATCTGAAGAAGTCGCTGATACACAACCGGCGGCGTTTGGTCTGCCTCGGAAAAGAGAATCGCTCGATCTCCACGGCGTGATCGTCCGGATCGAAGACGACCAAATCCTCGCCCTCACTCCTGCATGGGAACCAGCCATACACCAGTGCGGGTTGAAGTATCCCGTCGTTCCGAAGAGCCGCCTTCAGCCGCTCGAAAACCGGCTCGGCCTCCTCGTGCAGTACGCGATGAAAGTCGCCCTGGCTCTGCTGCCCTCGACGGAAGCCCCACTGCCCACGGAAGAGGGCTGTTGTATTGATGAATGGGTAGATGCGATCGAGCGGAACATCGTCCACGACGCGGCTACCGAAGAATGGGACCGTGGGAATCGCCACGTCGTTGGACACATCACTGCGTCCCGGCTCGATGGTCGCCACATCGCCCTCGTCTCGCTCGGATGTTTCCATGTGCTCCACACGGGCCGCGGCGGCGACGCGGGAAGCGATGCGCCGATCAATCTCGACGTCGAGTGATCCTTCTCGCCCCTCTGCAATCGCGTCACAGATCCGCAGGCCGTCGAAGGCATCCTTTCCGTAGTACACGGATCCGTTGTACAACTCGCGAAGATGTGACTCGCAGTAGTGCCGGGACAGCGCCGCGCCGCCGAGCAGCACCGGCACGTCGATTCGGCGTGCGTTCAACACCGTGAGATTCTCTTCCATCACCATGACGCTCTTGACGAGCAGTCCGGACATGCCGATCGCGTCGGCACCGGTCCGCTGCCACGCCTGCACGATCTCGTCAATCGTCCGCTTGATACCGATGTTCTCGACGGTCCAGCCGTTGTTGGTCAGAATGATGTCCACGAGGTTCTTACCGATGTCGTGGACGTCGCCCTTGACGGTCGCGAGCACGAGGTGTCCCTTGGTGACCCCCTCCTGTCGAACCATCTTGGTCTTGAGATGCCCGACAGCCTGCTTCATCACCTCAGCTGATTGCAGCACGAAGGGCAACTGCATCTGACCGGAGCCGAAGAGTTCGCCCACGGTCTTCATCCCGGCGAGCAGATGGTCGTTGATGATCTCAAGTGGCGTATAGGTTGCGAGCGCCGCCTCAAGATGCGACACCAGATCTCTTGTTTCACCATCAACGATGTGCGACTGGAGGTGCTCCTCAAGCGATCGTTCGACCACCTCGGCTTCAGCAACCAGATCCTCATCAGAAAACAGATCGATGAAGCACTGCAAAGGATCGTACGACTCGTCGGTCACATCGGCGGGCAGACCCGTACCACCGTGCGTAAGTGCCCGGCGATCATGGATGACATCCAACGCCGCCTGCTTCTTCCGCGGGTCAATGCGGTTCATCGGCTGGATCTTCGAAGCGTGCATGATGGCGCTGGTCAGTCCGGCGTCCGTGAGTTCCCAGAGCAGCACGGAATTCAACACCTGCCGGGCGGCGGGCTTCAGTCCAAATGAACAGTTCGAAAGGCCGCAGGTAATCTGCACCTCCGGCCATGCCTCACTGATGCGACGAACTCCCTTGATGAGTTCAAGCGAACTACGGCGATCCTCATCCATGCCCGTTGAAACCGGCAGAACGAGCGGATCGATGAAGATGTCTTCTATTGCAAGACCGTGTACTTCAACCGCGCGGGCAATACCCCTGCGGGCGATCTCGAACTTTCGGTCGGCGGTACGAGCCATCGCTTCTTCGGGGTCTTCGTCGATCGTGCCGATGACCAGCGCCGCCGAATAGGTTCGGGCAAGCGTGCACAAGCGGTCGAACTTCTCCTGGCCCTCTTCGAAGTTGGCCGAGTTGATCACGCACTTGCCGCCAACGTGCTGCAATCCGGCCTCAAGAATGGAACACTGCGTGGAATCGACCATGATTGGCGCATCGACCTGCCGAACCGTCTCTGATACGACACGAGCCATGTCGGCAACGCCGTCACGCCCCGCATAATCGACGTTGATATCCAGACAATTGGCACCCTCTCGCACCTGCTGCCGCGCGAGTGAGATCATCTCATCGAAGTCTTCGCCTTCAAGCAACCGCTTGAACCTGCGACTGCCGGATGCATTCATCCGCTCCCCGACGATGAAGAAGGAACGTTCCTGTCGATAGGGCATTGGCGTGTAGAGGCTGGCACATGCAGCGAGAGGCCGCTTGAACGTGCGGATGGGGCGTTCAGTCTCGCGGGCCACTCTGGCGAGCCGCTCGATGTGACCCGGTCCGGTGCCGCAGCAACCGCCAATGATGTCCACTCCGAGACGGCCGACGAGGTCGGCCACTGTGTCGGCGAGTGGTTCGGGACCAAGCGGGAATTCCGTGCGACCATCCACGAGTACCGGCAGACCGGCGTTGGGGACGCATGAGATCAACCGATCCCAGTGCTTGGCGAGAAACTCGATGTGCGGCAGCATCTCACGCGGGCCAGTTGCGCAGTTCAAACCGAGTCCGGCAATCGGATACCCCTTCAGGATCGTCGTGGCCGCGGCGATGTCGGTGCCGACCAACATCGTTCCGGTGGACTCGATCGTGAGGCTCACGAAGATCGGTGTCTCTCGCGGCGAACGACCAACTTCTTCCAACGCCAGCAAACAACTGTTGATGGCACATTTGACCTGCAGCAGATCTTGTGCGGTCTCAATGAGAAAGGCATCGACGCCGCCAGCGAGTAGACCGCGGGCTTGATCGGCGTAGGAGGCAAGCATGGTGGGCCAGTCGATCTGACCGAGCGAGATGAGACGCGTACCGGGTCCCATGGACCCGAACACGAATCGCGGATGTTCTGCCGATGCATGCGCGTCGCAGGCGGCCCTGGCGATCTCGGCCGCCTCCCGGTTCAAATCAATCGTCCACCGGGCCATCTCCGGATCGAACTCCGAGAGCACCAGCGGATTGGCACCGAAAGTGTCCGTCTCGACCGCATCACAGCCGACCGCGAGGTACGACTCGTGGATGGACTGGATGAGATCGGGCCGAGAGCGGACCAGCAGATCCACGCAATTCTCATGCCCGAGGTAATCCCGCTCGATATCCAGATCGATGCCTTGGAGCGTCGAACCCATGGCACCGTCGAGAACCAACGGCCGTTTCACGGCGATGTCAAGAATGGATGCAGCCATACGATGGCCAGCATAGCGCCGGCAGACGCCGCATTCAACCGCATATCCGGATGAGCGGATCAAGCATGCCTCGCACCCCAGCACCCCTATGATGCCCCTCCTCGCTCCTCCATGACTCGCCTCCGCTCCATCCCATTGCTGCTCGCTGCCTCCTTGCTGCTCGCTGCGGCTCCGGATGCCGAGCAGCCCGAGCCTCTGCCCCGCGGCCCCGTGCTTCTGCAACGCTTCATTCGAGCCGTCGGAAGCGAGGCCGCTGTTCGCAGCGTGCAGTCCATGTCCGCTCAAGGTCAAATCCATCTTCCCGGGGCGAGCGAAACCGGTCGATTTGAATGGGCCGTCGCCGATGGCGGGCGGTGTGTCTTCGACATGGCTTTCCCCAACCTCGGGCGAAGCCGCTTTGGAAGCGATGGCACGGTCGGTTGGGAATCGCTGCAGTTGGGTGAGGACACGACCGTCCAACTGCTCGACGCTGCCGTCGTCGATCAGCGGCGTCGCAGGGCGAACTGGTTTGAACTAGCGCTCACGCTTCCGGCACGAGCCAAGAAATTCGAGACGATTGGCCAATCCACGTTCGACGGCACGAAAGCCTACGAAGTGCGAATGGTCGATGAGACGTCGCAGATCCATCACCTGTTCTTCGCTGCCGACACGGACCTGCTGCTCGGCGTACGCCTCATCGAGCGTGGTCCGCTCGGACCAGCCGATGTGACGATTCGCTTCGGTGACTGGAAACCCGTCGGGCCACTGAAACTGTTCCGCACGGTGTCCATCAACCATGCCGACGTTTACATGAAGTTGGTCTTCGAGCAGGTATCACTGGAGCCTGTCCCCCCTGAGACATTCGCTCCGCCAGAGTCGCTTCCCCCCCTGCCTGAGTCGCCAAGTGAATCTCCAGATGTCTGATCCTGCAGCGACCATTTCCATCCAAAGCGTCACGAAATGCTTCGGCGAAATCACAGCCGTGCGGGACCTCGACCTCACCGTTCCGCAGGGATCTCTGATCGGATTCCTCGGCCCCAATGGCGCCGGCAAGAGCACGACCATCCGCATGATCATGTCGATCATCTACGCCGACGAAGGTTGCATCGAAGTCCTCGGCCGGTCGGCCCTCGATGCAAAGGACCGCATCGGCTACCTGCCCGAAGAGCGAGGTCTCTATCGGCGCATGCGGGTGCGGGCATTCCTTCGTTACATCGGCAGGCTCAAAGGCATGAGCCGCGGCGCGGCCGACGCTTCGGCGGCCCGTTGGCTTGAGCGACTGGAACTGCCCGAAGCACTCCCCCGTCGATGCGAGGAGCTCTCGAAAGGGCAGCAGCAGAAGATCCAGTTCGTCGCCGCCGTGCTGCACGAACCGGACCTCATCGTGCTCGACGAGCCCTTTTCGGGACTCGATCCGGTGAATGCCGCCCTGCTCTCGCGGGTGATCCGCGAATTGCACGACGAGGGACGCACCATCGTCTTCTCGACGCACGTACTCCATCAGGCCGAACAGTTATGCGACCGCATCTTCCTGATCGATCGCGGTGTCAAACTGCTCGATGACGACATCGACGACATTCGTACGCGATTCCGGGAACGAATCATCAATGTCGAATTGGCCGCAGGCGCTACGCTCCCGCCCATCCCCGGCACTCGCGTCAATGAGCCGAAGGAAAACGGCGATCCACTGGAACTGCACGTGGACGATGGCGTCGACGAACAGTCCGTCATACGAAGCGTCGTCGAGGCCGCCCCAGTTCGTTCCGTCTCGCTCCGTGAACCCTCCCTCGACGACATCTTCACCCATCTGGTCACGGGAGGGCACGTCCCATGAACCGCCTGCTGACCGTGGCCGGGCGAGAGTTCCGACACACCGTGCTGACCAAGGCCTTCTTCATCGGTTCGGTGGTCGTTCCCGTCGTGATCGTCCTCGTGTCGATTGGGGCGGAGATGTTTCTCAAGCCCAACATTCCACCGATGAAGGGGCCGCTCGCTGTCATCGATGGCGGACCATCCCTCATGGTGGCATTGGAGGAGAATCTGTCTCCGCCATCACCGAAGACCACATCAGCCAGCGGTTCGCAGCGACCTGAGGAAGCCCTCGAAGCCGCCCTAGTGGAAGCAAACAAGCAGGCCGAGGCCGAAAAGCGGCCGGACACAACACAACTCACGCTGGAGACACGTCCCGCGAGTGAACTCGATGCCATCAAGGAGGGCATCCGCGATGGATCGTGGGTCGGCGCCATCGAAGTCGCCAGCGGAAGTCTTGAGTCCAAAGCGCCACAGGGCGGCTCCGCCATCATCTGGCTGGCACCGGAAGCGGCAACCAGCCATGTCGATCTGCTCACCAAGAGCACACGCCAGGCCGTTGTGGACGCTCGCCTGCGGGGCATGGGGATGTCGCCCGAAATGGTCCGCGCAGCGGTCGATCGCCCCTCGATCGAGACAATCCGCATCGGCAGCGAAGGCGGCGAACAAAGTGAGTCGAAACTCACGCGATATCTGGTCCCCATCGCCTTCATGGCCCTCATGTGGATCGTGACGCTGACCGGCGGCAACTACCTGCTGATGTCCACGATCGAAGAGAAGTCCACGCGGGTCATCGAGGTGCTGCTGAGCGCCACAAGCCCAACCGGGCTGCTCGCGGGCAAGATCCTCGGCTTTGCCGGCGTCTCGGCCGTGATGCTTGCGATGTATCTCATCGTCGCGGTGGTGATGATGGTGCTCTTTGCGGCGCTCGACATCGTGTCAATCGGCGATGTGCTCCTTGGTGGCTCGTTCTTCATGATCGCCTACCTCATGATGGCTGCAATCATGGCCGGCATCGGCAGCGCGGTGAGTGATATCACGGAAGCCCAGTCGCTGATGGGACCGGCGATGCTCGTTCTCATGCTGCCGCTGCTGCTCATTCCGGTGGTCACGGAAGACCCGAATGGAACCGTCGCGGCCGTGGCGAGTTTCATCCCCCCACTCTCGCCCTATGTCATGGTGCTGCGAATTGCCGCAGCGCCGGAGCCGCTGCCACTTCTGGAAGTGCTGCTTGCCTTGGTCTGGGCGATTGTGTGTGCAGGCGGCATGATCTGGGCTGCCGGTCGCATCTTCCGCGTCGGTGTGCTGATGCAGGGCAAGCCACCCTCACCACTGGAATTGCTGCGGTGGGTGCGGTACCGGTAGCGAGGACACGCATGAACTACCGGCGGCCCGCCCCGGCCACGGCGGGCACATTCACCAGCAAGTACACCGTCGCGAACATCAGCAGGACCGCTTGATACTGCCCGACACCCGGTCCTCCGGTCAGCATCATGCCCGCGCCCACGATGCCGACGAAGTAGCCCAGTGAACCCACCGCATGCACGCCACCCATGTCCACGGGACCGCCACCGGCTCGGCCCGCCATGATCAGTGTCGTGGGATACAGACCGGCCCCGGCAACTCCAAGCACCACCAAGACCAGCAGCACGGCGGTCATGTTCATCCACGGTGCTGCGGCCAGGGCGGCAAACGCACCTGCGTATCCCACAACCGACACGACACGAACGGGAATCGCCCCGATGCGATCGGCCAGCACACCAGCAGGCCAGGCACCCAGTGCCAGGATAGCCAGCGACACGCCGACGGCCGCGCCAACGAATGCGCTCGAGCGGTTCAACTCGTCCACGAGATACAGCGTCGCCGTCACCGACACCACCGCGCCGAGTGCCCGATCGCCGAACGCGAATGTGAGCGCCGGCCACAACGGCGAACGCCGCCCGGATCGCGACATGGCTTCAGCAACCCGCATCTGCCGAACTGCGATGCGGCCAAGCGGAGCGGACCATCCCGCGGCGGCCACGGCCAGAAGCAGGCACATGGCAGCACCGATCAGGAATACGCCGCTGCCGATCGAAGGTGCCGCTGTGCCGCCGACTACCGCCCCCACGGCCAGACCGAGCATGAGCGAGAGCCCCGCCGGGCCGAAACGCCGCCCCGCCCGATGCTGGCTTCCCGCCTCAAGCAATCCCAGCAGGACCGCGAGGGAGAGCAGGTCCGCCACACCCTCGACCACCCGAATTCCCAGCGCGGTCCCGAACCCGACCGGGCTCCATAGGACCACCAGTGCCACACCATTGATCAGGGCCGCGCCCGCCACCAATTGTCCCGGCCCAAACCTCGCTTGAAGTCGGCGGAGCATCGGAACCGCAAGGAAGGCTCCCACCAGTGAGGCCGCCACAAACCAGTGCGCCGCAGAGGGCGATACACCCCAGCGATCCATGACAACAGCCTTGAGGGCGAGCGGCACCATTGCGTCGGGAAGGGCGGCCACTGCGACCAGAAGACAGACCATAAGGACGGATCCGCGGCCACCATGTACCTCGGCAGATGACACGCTCACGCCCACCTCTCACTTCGCACGCTATCCTGCGGACCGCTCGTGAGCACCGACATGGTGTTGGATCCTCGGGCTACTGAGCCTTCTGAAGTCACGAAGGCGTGATCGGACCATGGCACAGAAGATCTACTCGACACCGTCAGCAGCACTGGAAGGGCTCACCCGCAACGACATGACCGTCGCAGTCGGTGGCTTCGGGCTCTGCGGAATCCCCGAGCAGTTGATCATCGCCCTGAGGGACTCGGGGGTGACCGGACTCACCGCCGTATCCAACAACGCCGGCGTCGATGACTGGGGGCTTGGACTGCTGCTGCAATCGCGGCAGATACGCCGCATGGTCAGTTCCTACGTGGGCGAGAACGCTGAGTTTGAGCGGCAATACCTCGCGGGCGAACTCGAACTGGAATTCACACCCCAAGGCACCCTTGCCGAACGAATGCGGGCTGGCGGTGCGGGCATTCCGGGTTTCTACACGCGAACCGGGGTTGGCACCGTCGTGGCCGAGGGCAAGGAACACCGCGAGTTTGACGGACATACCCACATTCTGGAGGCTGGAATCAAGGCTGATCTCTCGCTGGTCAAGGCATGGAAGGCTGATGAAGTGGGGAATCTGGTCTACCGCAAGACCGCCCGGAACTTCAACCCAGCCGCCGCCATGTGCGGTGCTGTCACAGTCGCTGAGGTCGAAGTAATCGTCCCCACAGGCTCCATTGACTCTGATCAGGTCCACACGCCGGGGATCTACGTGGACAGGATCGTCCAAACCGTGCCCGAGAAACGCATCGAACAGCGGACCATCACGCCCTTGGAGGGCTGAAACCTCCGCCTCGGGGAGTACAATCGCCATCGGCTTCTTATCTTCGCTGCCATAAATGGGCCAATCCATCGTTGGTGTGGTCTTGACCCCGATCATGAGTCCGGGATCCTTGGAGAGAACCCCCTATGACCCCCACCCACCTCCTGCATGCCAGCCTCTCGCTTCTCGCCGCCCTTTCGATCGGGATCGCCGCCACCGCCCAAGGTCTCGGCAGCCTCCCTGCGATCATGAAGCCCGAGTATTTCAGCCGCGATCTGCTGCTCTTCATCGAGGGATTGAACCTCACCGAGGAACAACAACTCATCGCGGAGATGATCTTCGATGACTATGAGCGGGAATTCCAAGAAGGCCTCGACGGCATGGAAAACCAAGTTACCGACGTCGCCAACAACGTCGCGGAACTGGGCGATGACAAGGATGCGATCGTCAAAGCCGTCCTCGCCCCGATCCAGGGGTGGGCCGGGCAGCGTGATGTACTCGGACTGCGATTGGTCGAGAACATCCGCGTCATCCTCGATCCACAGCAACAGTCCGACTGGACGGCGTTCAACCGACGGCTCGATCGCGAGAAGCGACTCCCGGATGGGCGACTCTCGGGCGAGAACACGAACATAGACCATGTGCTACGTGATCTCGATCTCCAGCCCGCCGCTGGTACGCCGCTGGAAGAAGCCAAACTGCAATGGGAGCTGGCCCTGCATGAGGCACTTATCGAACGGGCCGAGGCGACAAGGCAGAACTTCAATCTGCTCGAACAGATCAACAACAACACCGATGAAGGGGATGTGCAGAAACGAAGGCAGGAACTCGCCGCCCGTATCCGAGTTCGAGACACCACCGATGCCGCCATCGAAGAGATGGCCGCCCTCCTGCCGACCCACGGCGACGCCTTCCGGCGTGAAGCGCTCAAACGGGGCTATGCCCGCGTCTATCGCCCGACGCCCGCGGAGCGACTCTTCAAGGCGGCCATGCAGAATGAGACCGTCCGTGCCGACACCAGCCTGCTGGCCGCAGTAGAAAACCTCTTCGCCGAGTACCTCGCGGAACTCGATGTGATCAACACGGTGATTTTGGACTTGACCCGAAAGTGGGAGCCTGAGTTGGAGGAGTCGAAGATTCAGAATCGGCTCCGCAGACTCCGGGGCGAAACGCTTGATCGCCCAACGGACCCAACCCGCGAACTCTATCAACAGCGACGTGAACTCGACGCCAGATACGTTGAACTGCTCCGTGATCTGCTCGGTTTGGAACTCTTCTCCGAACTGGACGGTGCCTCCCGCTACATGCCACGTCCCAAACCGGGTGATCAGGATGCCGTCAAAGGCGGTCCGGGTGGCATTCGCGCAACCGGCAAGGCAAGCAGCCCCAAGGAGCGAGGCGAAACCGCCAGCGGCAAGTTGACCGGACCCGACAAGACGTTCGGAAACGAACGCCCGCCCTCGCCCACCGGCGGCAGCAAGGGCCGTGACGACTGAACATGGACCGAGACCCCACTCAGTTCGATCATGACACCGGCGAGGCGACCGAAGAAACGCTGACCGCCAACCGCACCATCGACGAGGAAGCTGCCGCCATTCGCTCCAGGGCGGACCTTCTGGGGCTCGCCTGGCATGAGCGACCGGTCGAAGTCGACTCCGCAACCATTGAATTGGTGGAACCCGAAGTCGCGGTGCGACTTCGCATCGTCCCGATCATGCGGCGGGGTCACTCGCTGGTGCTGGCGATGTTCGATCCACTCGACACCGAAGCCGCCGATGAAATCGCCGTGCTCACCGGACTTCCCGTCGAGCGTGAGGGCATGGACCCCGGCATCTTCGCCGAACTGCTTCGAAAGCACTACGGCACAACGGCCTCCAAGATGGCCGACCTGCTCGGCGGACAGACCGAGTCGGACGGTGATGAGCTTGAGCACAACCTCGACGCCTTCGAAACCGATGACATCCACCGGATGGCCGAAGAGCCGACGCTGGTCAATCTGGTCAACCTCATCCTCATCGAGGCCATTCAGTCCCGTACCAGCGACGTGCACGTCGAGCCATTCGAGAATGAACTGACGGTCCGCTACCGCATCGACGGCGTGCTGCACATGCAGCCCCCACCGCCGAAACACTTGCAACCGGCGCTCATCGGCCGCATCAAGATCATGGCGGGCATGAACATCGCCGAGCGGTATGTGCCGCAGGACGGCAAGATCTCTCTGAGATACGAAGGACGAAAGATCGACATTCGTGTTTCCACCGTCCCGACGCTTTACGGCGAATCGGTCGTGATGCGGATTCTCGACAAGAGCCAGCTGCGGCTTGACTTCGACACGCTCGGAATACGACCAGAACTGCAATCGGCAATGGACAGCTTGCTCGCCAAGCCGCACGGCATCCTGCTCAACACAGGACCGACTGGCTCGGGCAAGACGACCACCCTCTATGCCTCGCTCACCCGTATCTTCGACCCGACCAAGAAGATCATCACGATCGAAGACCCCGTCGAATATGAACTCCCCGGCATCAACCAGATGCCCGTCAACGCCAAACGCGGACTCACCTTCGCCTCGGGGCTGCGGTCCATTCTGCGTCAGGATCCCGACATCGTGCTCGTGGGTGAAATCCGGGACGGCGAAACGGCTGACATCGCCATTCGCTCGGCCCTGACCGGTCACCTCATTCTCTCGACGCTGCATACCAATGACGCGATCAGTTCGATCGGACGACTCGTCGACATGGGCGCGGAACCGTATCTGGTGGCGTCGGTCCTTGAGGGACTGCTCGCGCAGCGGCTTGGTCGCAGAATCTGTGAGCATTGCCGCACACAGGTCCCCATGCCGGAAGACATCGCCGCTCGCCTTCCGGATGCCGAGGCCAAGACCTTTGGCGGGAAGGTCTGGATCGGTGCCGGCTGCGAGAAATGCAGCGGCAGCGGCTACCGCGGACGCGTGGGCTTCTTCGAACTGATCCGGATCACAGGTGACCTTCGCCGGGCCATCGCTGGGGGGGCCGTGAACACAGGCATCGCAGAATGCCTCCCAAGGAGTTTCCGAACCATGCGAGAGGACGGCATGGACCGCGCCCGTGAAGGTGTGACGACCGTCCCGGAAGTACTCCGCGCCACTCAGGACGCGGAGGAAACTTACGAGTAGCCCATGCCGACGTTCGAGTACGAAGCCATCACGACAACCGGCAGAGCCCGCCGTGGCTCCATCTCGGCCGCGAGCCGGGCCGATGCCACGCGGCAACTGTTGCAGCGAGGCGAGACCGCCACCTCACTGGTTGCAGCCGCATCCGCTCGTGCGAGCGTTTCCCACACGACGAGCCAGTCCACAGGTCGCCGCACACGCCGACCAAACATGCGAAAGACGGAAGTGGCCTCGCTCATGCGAGAACTCGCCACGGCGCTCGAAGCGGGACTCCCACTCATGCAGGCCCTTCGCACGATTCGCAAGCAGGCCTCGGGCCGCGCCGCACCAGTTGTGCTCGACCACATGATCGAACGAGTGGAGGCTGGCGAGCCTCTGCACAAGGCCGCAGTGTCCTATGGTCCACCATTCGATGACCTGATTGGTGGCATGCTTCGCGCCGCGGACGCCTCCGGCGACAGCAGCATCGTGCTGCATCAACTCGCTGACCTGCTTGAGCGAAGCATCGAACTGCGACGCGAGATCCTCGGTGCCGTCTTCTATCCGTTGATCGTTGCGGTGCTCATTCTCTGCAGCGCCATCATCCTGGTAACCGTCCTGATTCCCCGCCTGATGGAGCCACTCCTGGCCGCGGGCATGAAGCAATTGCCGCTGCCAACACAGATCCTGCTGGATCTCGCCGATTTCATCGCCGCGTGGTGGCTCCTGTGTATCGCGGGCATCGTCGGAGGTGTGCTGTTCTGGAAGTTCTGGATTGCTGCCCCTGAAAACCGCCTGCGGTGGGATACATGGAAACTCAAGGTTCCGGTCCTCGGACGATTGCTGCGAGATGTGGCGGTCGCCCGCTTCACCCGGACCATGGGCACGCTCGCTGCCGCGGGGCTGCCACTGCTGGATTGTCTGAACATCACGCGCGATACGCTCGTCAATACCGCCATGATGCGTGCGATCGATGATGTACATGGACAGGTCACCGAAGGGCGCCCGCTGGCCGAACCGCTTGAACGGTCCGGGTTGTTCCCGCCGCTGCTGGTACAAGTCGTCAACCTCGGTGAACGATCCGGACAACTCGAAAAAATGCTCGGCCATGCCGCGACGGCCTTCGATCGGCAGGTCAACATGTCCATCAAGATCTTCACGAAAGCATTCCCTCCCATTCTCATCATCATCATGGCATCACTGGGCGCATTCGTCCTGGCCGCCATTCTGCTTCCCCTCCTTGAACTTCAGAACATCGCCGGTTGACCAAACTCCCTGGAGACCTCCCCATGAACCGCACCCTCACCCGCCGCCGAACACTCGCCCGCCGAGGCTTCACGCTCGTTGAGGTCATCGTCATTGTGACGGTGCTCGCCTTGCTCATGACAGTTGTCGCAGGACGAGTAATGGGTCTCTTCGGCCGCGGTCAGGCGGAAATCGCCAAGACGCAGGCCGCAAAGATCAACCAGGCCCTCACGCTCTACCTGATCGACGTCGGCCAGCCCCAGCCGGAAGACGGGTTCGATCTGACCATCCTCACGCTTCGCCCCGAGGAGGGCGGTGGCCCGAACGGTCCCTATCTTCCCAAGGTCACCGATGTCACCGACCCGTGGGGATTGAACTTCATCGTCCGCGTTCCCGGTGACGTGAACGCCGACTACGACATCATGTCATTCGGTGCCGACAAGGCACCCGGCGGCGAGCCAGAAACTCCTGATGCGGACATCACGCAATAGACCAAGGCACACCGGCTTCACGCTGATCGAAGTCATCGTTGTCACCGTACTGATGGCGATGCTCGCAGTCGTACTCGTGAGCCGGCTCACTGGCGGCCGCAGTCGTGAATTCGACCTCGCCACCGAGCAAGTCAGCGATCTCCTGCTGATGTACGCCATCCGCAGCGAGTTCGCCGACGAGCCGGTCGGTATCAGCATGGATCTTGAACGCAACAGCCTGCAGCTGGTCATCCGCCGTGGTGAACGGGACGAGTTCAACGACGGCTGGCAACCCGACCGCTCTGTACGGGAGGTGCGCCTTCCCGAATTCCTGCCCGTGCGAGCGGTAGTATTTCTCGTCGATGGCGATTGGGTCGATCCCGCCGATAAACCCATCACCAATCTGCCGGGGCAGCCTCGCCCGGGTCTTGAATTGACGCTCCAGAGCGATGACCCCCGCAACCCACGGTCGGTCCGGCTCACGCTGAACTCGTGTTCGCTCAGGCCGCTGAAGCAGGACTCGATGCGAAACGAACCGGACAGCAGCGTTCCTCGTACCGCCATCGATCTGGATACTTCAGGACGCTGGCAGGAGGACTGGTGATGCCACGAGAACACACACGCAGCGGTGTGGTGCTGCTCGATGTACTGATTGCCTCGCTCCTGTTGGGCGTTGGCCTTGCGGTCACCCTTTCGATGGCCAGCCAAGCCCTGCGGGCTGAACAGACCGGCGAGTGGCGTTTGACCGCGTCGTGGCTCGCCGACGAGGCGCTTGCGATGGTGGTGGCGGTCGGGCCAGCTGTCTATCAGCAATCCGAACCGATGGAGGGCCGTTTCGAACCGCCATTTGAGCGGTTCGACTGGGTATTGGAATTGTCTCGACCAAGCGATTGGGAGGCTTGGAACGCCCGAGCCACCGTGACCTGGCAAGATCGAGGTGCTCCCATGTCGGTATCCATCGACACTCTGATCGCCCCGCGACAGGGCGACGAGGATGATCCGGTCAACTGGAAGCCAGAGGAACCACTCGACCGCGAGGGACGGACGTGGGACGAAGAAGAAGCGCAGCCACTTGGAGATGGTGGCTGATGAATCGGCATCGACACAGACCGACCCGCCGCGGCTTCACAATACTCGAGTTCCTGCTCGCCGGCATACTGCTTGCCGGTGTACTGCTGGCGATGGGCGTGGCGATTCAGCAGGTTTCCAAATCACGCAACGCAATCCGTGCTCGCATCGATGCGCACCTCCGCGCCGACGCCGCCATGCGAATGGTCAGGCGCGACCTCGTGTCGCTGCTCCGGCGGGACGATCTCTTCTTCACACGCGTCCTGCTTGCAGACAACATCACGACGCTGGATGGAATGCAACTGAATCGAGACGAGATCATCGTCTTCAACAACCGCTTGCAAGCCACCCGCAACATCCGCTACAACGGTGATGGGCTTGAGTTTGAAACACACTATCGCATCGAAGATGACGATCTGGGGCCGGTACTTTGGCAGAGACGCGACGCCATGCCGGATGCCTATCCACACGGCGGCGGCATCATCACACCGGTTGTCGAGGGTATTCTTGAGTTGCAGATCGAAGCCTGGAATGGCGTCAACTGGTTTGAACAGTGGGACAGCGACGAAGAGGGTCTGCCATGGGCCTTTCGGCTGACCATCACCGCCAGCGGGGCTGCGCCCGGCGAGTCACCCGCCGATCACCCCCTGGCCATACTGCGAACGGTGGTTCCCATCGATCGCAGCCAAATGCCGGTTGAAATGGCCGATGCCTTGCTCACCGAAGATATCATCGAACGCTTTGGGCTCGACATGGATCTGTACGACGATGTCCTCGATGCGGTCGCCACCGCGACACCGCCGCCGATTCCGCGTGGTACCGCTTCCCTGCCCGATGGCCAAACAATCGATACCGGAGCGGATGGAACCGGAACCGGCGGTGTACCCTCGGGCGGCACATCCATCGAGACACCGGCGGGCACGGTCATCATCGGACCCGGCGGGGGCAGCGCCACGCTTCAGGGCGGCGGGGGCAGCGGCCCTGGCTCCGGTGGTCGGGGTGGAGGTGGCCAATGAACCCCTCGCGACGCGGAAGCGCCATGGTGGTCGTCATCTGGGGTCTCACCATCGCCGCGATGCTCGTCGCCGCGTTGCAAGTCGGCACCAATCGCATGGCCATGCTCGGCCGGGACACGATGGAGCACATCCGAGCACGCTGGGCTGCGCGGGCCGGGGCCGAAGCGACGATTGCCACGCTCGCCTACCACACGCGGTACCCCGTCCCGAATGATGCCTACGCGATGGTGACCGACCTCGATCGCGTACACACAGGCGAACTCCCGGGTGGCTCATGGCTCATTCAGCATGTCAGCGGCGACACGGTGACACCCTTTGCGGGGCCACTCGACGAACACGCCAAACTCAATGTCAATGGTGAACAGCGAGGCTACATCGACATCATGTTCGGACCGCTCGCGTGGGGGGTGTTCGCAGCCATCGAAGATTGGATCGACGAAGATGACGAGCCTTCCGAGTTCGGTGTCGAACGCGACTATTACCTGTCGCTCGACTCGCGATATGAGCCCCGCAACGCGCCACTGCAGAGCGTGGCCGAACTTGAACTCGTCGCGGGTATCGAACCGGATGACATCCGCGGCGAAGATTGGAACCTCAACGCCATGCTCGATCCGGAAGAGGACGACGGCGATGAAACGCTTCCATGGGACGATGAATCGGGTGTCCTCAACGGTGGTTGGGCACGCATGTTGACGGTCCGCTCGGTCGCGGACGGGGCAACCGCGAGCGGACTGCCCCGGATCTGGTTGCTGGCAACCGACGCGGACGAACTCATCGAGCGAATGGATCTGCTGAATCTGGATTTTCCACCCGAAAAGGCAGATGCCATCATCTCCTCGGCCGTCAGCGGAGAGTTCAATGCCACCGAACTGATCGTGGCGTTGGGGCAAGAGGCAGAGCCGTCGAACGACGACAGTGCCGAGGAAACCGAGTCTACCGAAATCGTCTACACCCCAGATGAGGTTGCCGCCATTCTTTCTGAAACCTCCCTGACGCCATCCCACCGCCGCGACTGGGGTCGAATCAACATCAACACGGTCCCCCCTGAGACGCTCTACGCGATGTTTGAGGGCGGCGAGCGGTTGGTAGATGGCCTGCTGAGCCTCAGAACCCGCCGAGCCAGCGGGCTGACCAGCCCGGTGGACTTCTGGGATCTCCAAGGCATCGACGAGCAGGCCCTCACGCAACTCATCCCCATGTTCGGCACCGACAGCAACGTCTTCACCATCTGCTCGCGGGGCCGAAGTGCCGTAACCGACGAGGTTGCTGAAATCAACATGGTGGTTGATCGTTCCACGCTTCCCGTGCGAATTCTCGAATATCGCGAGGACTGAGCCGGGGCACCCCTGCCCACCTCGAGGACGGTCCCCGGGGGGGTCGCGGTGATACCCATTCGGATATCCTTCCTCCCAATGAGCAGACTTGGTTCCGATACCTCGTCTTGGACCTCGATGACCCTTCTGCACTGGGTAGATGGCGGCTGGTCCGCCCTCCGGTATATGCCCACAAGCGAGGGAATTCGCGTGCTGGACACAGCCCGACTCGGCGAAACTGAGGTTTCCCAGTGGTGCGGTGACGAAGAGGGAACAACCCGTGTTGTCATCCCGGCGCGGGCG
>JASMMN010000029.1 GCA_030748155.1 Phycisphaerales bacterium | reverse complement strand
CTTCGGCGGTGAACTCTCGGGACACTTCTACTTCGCCGAGAACTTCAACGCCGACTCCGGCGCGATGGCCTTCGCGGCGGTGTGCTCCGCCGTGACTGAGGACGGTCGTCCACTCAGTGAGATCATCACTGCGGCGCGGCGGTATTGCCAATCTGGCGAGATCAACTTCGAGGTTGATGACAAGGCAGCAGCGATGGAGCGGCTGGTCGCGGCCTTTCCTGATGCAGAGGTACTCCGGCTCGATGGCGTGACGGTTGATCTGGGCAACTGGTGGTGCAACGTCCGTCCGAGCAATACCGAGCCGCTGCTTCGGCTCAACCTCGAAGCCGCCAATGAGCAGGAAGTGTCCGAGCACTTGTCCGACGTGGCGCCCCTGCTCGGAACTCAAGTGGACCACTGACGCTGGCCTCCGTCCGTGATCTGGGGGGGGGACCCCCTCAGTCGCTGCGCGACATCTCCCCCACTTCGTGGGGGAGAGGAGTCTAGGAAGTCCGCTCCCCCGCCTGCGGGGGAGCTCCCTCTCCTGCTCTACTGATCGCCTGCTCCCCTGCTCTCGCGGCGAAGCCGCGCCCCCTCAGTCGCTGCGCGACATCTCCCCCACTTCGTGGGGGAGAGGAGTCTAGGAAGTCCGCTCCCCCGCCTGCGGGGGAGCTCCCTCTCCTGCTCTCCTGCTCTACTGATCGCCTGCTCCCCTGCTCTCGCGGCGAAGCCGCGCCCCCTCAGTCGCTGCGCGACAGCTCCCCCGCGGGCGGGGGAGCGGAATGTATTCGTTTCGGCGATCGCGGCGAAGCCGGGTTCTACTCGCCAGGAATTGTCGTAATCACGCCGCTCCACGGACTCGAGGCCGTGGCGTACAACTTCTTGCCGATGCGTCCAGCGCGGCGGCCGTGGTAGCCGGCCTCGCAGGCGAGTCGCATGGCGTGGGCCATGGATATCGGATCGCTGCTGTGGGCGATGCCGGTGTTGAGCAGGACACCGTCAGCGCCGAGTTCCATGGCGATGGTGATGTCGCTGGGTGTGCCGACGCCAGCATCGACGACAAGCGGATAGTCGGCGTCGCCGCCGTGCTCGGGGTCTTTGAGCAGGTCGCGAATGATGCGAATGGCCGCTGGATTGGCGATGCCGCGGCCCGAGCCGATGGGGCTGCCTGCGGGCATGACGCTCGCGGCCCCCGCGTCGCGGATTCGGGTTGCCATGATCGGGTCATCGCTTGAGTAGCACAGCACGCAGAAGCCGTCGGCGACGAGTTCCCTGCATGCTTCGAGCGTGCCGACGGGGTCGGGCAGGAGCGTGGCGCGGTCGCCGAGCACCTCGAGTTTGACCCAGCCAGCGCCGGGGTTGCCGAGTTGTTCGAGCAGATCGCGGCCGAGCCTGGCAACTCGCACGGCATCGGCGGCATCGAAGCAGCCGGCGGTGTTGGGCAGCACGGTGTACCGATCGAGGTCGAGGTAGTCCAGCAGTGATCGACCCTGCTCGTCGAGCAGCCGCTCGCGGCGAACCGCGACGGTGACCGCAGCGCAACCACTCGCATCGAGGGCCTCTTGCATGAGTTCGTAGGACTCGTACTTCCCGGTCCCTACGATCAGCCTGCTGTCGAGTGTGAACGGTCCGATGGACAACGGAGAAACGGTCGGGTGTGTGGCAGTCATGGTCATGGCAATGGGCTCATCCGCCACCGACAAGGGTGACGATTTCAATGGAATCATCGGGTTGAAGCGCAACAGCGTCATGGTCACGCCATGGAACGAGTTCGCCGTTTCGCTCGACCGCGCAGGGCGTGTCGGTCTTGCCGAGGTGCTCAAGCAGGTCGGCCACCGTGGCGTGGTCCGGCAGGTCGGTCGGGGTATCGTTGACGGCGATTATCACAACGCTTCGATGGTATCAATGCAGCCACATCATCAGGAGGGTGCAGATGATGAAGACCGGAGTCAGAATCGGAATGCTGTATCGGATCACATATCCCAGGAAGGAGGGCATCCGGATGCCGGATTGTTCGGCGATGGCCTTGACCATGAAATTCGGACCATTGCCGATGTAGGTCATAGCGCCCATGAAGACGGCACCAAGCGAGATGGCGATGAGCTGGGTTTCCATGATCCACCCGCCGCCGAGCAACTCCATCGCTCCCTCGCCGCCGGGAGTCGTGCCGGCCTGAGCCAACTTGAAGAAAACGAGATAGGTCGGAGCATTGTCGAGCACGCTTGAGAGGCCTCCGGTGATCCAGAAGTACATCCACGTCTCGGAGAGCGCCGCAGCGATGGAATCGCCCTGCGCCTTGAGCACCATCAGCGGCACCTGCATGGCAATGAAGATGCCGATGAAGAGCGCGGCCACTTCGATGATGGCACCATAATTGAACCTGTTGGCTTCCCGTACATGTCGCTGCGTCGTGAGCAGGGACAGCGCGACCATGGCGAGCATCAGCAACTCCCGGAGGAAGTCGAAGGCGATGAACTCGGTCGTGGGAATCGGCCTGTCCGGACTCACGAAAGCGACGCAGACCACGATGCCTGCGAGCCAGAGGATGTTGATGCTGCCCTCGATCCGGATCGGCTGCACGTTGGCTTTGTCGAAGACCTTGACTGCGGGTGGCTCCTTGGCATACATCGCCAGATCCCAGAAGAAGTAGATCACGAGCAGAATGCTGCAGGCGACGAGCCACTCGATCCACAGGCCGAAGGTCCATGCGAATGGAACCCCTTCGAGGTATCCAAGGAACAGCGGCGGATCACCGATGGGAAGCAGCGTGCCACCGATATTGCTCACAAGGAAAATGAACATCACCACCGTGTGGACCTTGTGTGTCCGCTCGCGGTTGGTGTTCAGCAGCGGTCGGATCAGCAGCATGCTCGCGCCAGTCGTGCCGATGAAACTCGCAATACCCGCGCCGACCGCAAGCCACCCTGTATTGACGGCCGGATGTGCCCGCATGTCGCCGCCGATGTGGATACCGCCGGATATGACATACAGGCTGAAGAGCAGGATGATGAACGGCACATACTCCTGCAGGACCGCGTGATCGAGCGTGGCACCGACGCTGTGCCAGCCTTCCACAATCCACAGGTAGATCAGCGTGGCCAATCCGCAGAGGACAGCAATGAGAAACCGGCTCAGATTGCTGTGCCACCAGCCAGCCGTTCTTGGAATCAGTGGCAGCATGGCAATCGCGCCGAGAATCATGGCAAAGGGAAGTGTGCCGATGATCCATCCATCCGGCGCGTGACTGTGCTGGGCATGCTCATGCTCACCGAAGAAGGTCGCCGCGAGCGCCAGCGCCATGGCAATGCTGCCGCCGATGCAGATGAACCACGTCCAGTACCGCGGTCCGGCCGTGCCGTGCTGCTCATGTGTGGTCAGATCGGTAGACATGAAGGGGGGGGCAGGATAGCCAAGGAACTCAGTCCGAGGGTGCGACCCGATCCAGCAGCCATGCTGCGAACGCAGACTTGCTCATGCCTACCGGGGCCTCGGTGGACTTTCCATCCGAGGCGATCAACGTGGCGGTGATGCACTCGGCGTCCATGGTCTCAAGGGGGTTGGCCACGATGGCATCCAGATTCTTGTGGACCAGTTTGGCTCTGGCTCGGGCGTCGAGCTCAGCCGCGGGCTCCAGGGCAAACCCGACGATGCGTTGATCGGGACGTTTGCTCGCTGCCAGCCCCGCGACCAGATCCGGGGCGGGCTGGAGCGTGAGTTGAATTGGCCCTTCATGGCGAGACAGTTTGGTTCCGGGTGCCGTGGTTTCAGGGATGAAGTCGGCGACTGCGGCTGTCATGATCAGCAGGTCTGCCTTGGAGAATGCGGCCTCGAGTTGATGCTGGAGGTCCGCAGTCGTCTCAAACCGTGTACAGCACCTTTCAAGTTCGCTGGGCGGCTCCATAGCCCCTCGACCAAGCAGCAGGGTGACTTCATGGCCGCGACAGAACGCTTCCAATGCAACCGAAATGCCCATTCGGCCGGATGATCGGTTGGAGAGCACTCGGACGGCGTCCAGCGGCTCCTGCGTCGGGCCAGCAGTAATCAGGATTCTCACGGTCTGAAGGCTACCCGCATCGCCCCGCCCACGTTTCCATGGCCGGTCGGTACGATGGTGCACCCCTGCCGCCGAGCACCTGCGGGCCCCTCAGATCAGTACGGAGTTGCATCAGCACACACCCATGGCCAAGCGAAGCAGAGCACGCCGCAAACTCGGCCAGATGCTCCTTGAGGCAGATGTCGTTACCGAGGAGCAGTTGGAAACGGCGTTGAAACTGGCCAAGGGCAGCGGCAAGCGTCTCGGCGAGTGTCTGATCGAATCCGGCGCTTGTGGTGATCTGGAAGTCTCGCGGGCACTTGCTGAGCAGTTCGGCATGGAGTTCAATCCGCTGGCCTCTGCCGGTGACATCGAGGGCATCGATCTTTCCTCGGTTCCCAAAGATGTGGTCCGCAAGCATCTCGTCGCTCCTTGCGGAGCCAGCAATGGGCGAATGAAACTGCTCGTACACGATCCGATGGATCTGGAACTGCTGGATCTCCTTCGATTCCGTCTGAAAGCCGAGATCGATCCAGTGCTCGCTCCACGGAGTGCCCTCAAGGCATACATCGATGAGCAACTCGGAAGCGGCGAAGCTGTGGCGAGCGGGTCATTGGTGACCGAATCAATCGATGTTTCGGTTGATACATCTGTTGATCGCTCGGTCGACGCCTCTGTGGACATCGGCGGCGATGGCGAGCAGGCACCCGTTGTCAAACTCGTCAACAAACTCATCCAGGAAGCGGTTCGTGGTCGCGCTTCGGATATCCATGTCGAGCCCATGGCAGACCGTGTGGTGCTTCGGTACCGCATCGATGGGGTGTGCCATGTTCGTGACAACCTGCCCAAACGAATGCAGTCGGCACTGCTCGCTCGACTCAAACTGATGTCCGGTGTGAACATCGCCGAAAGACGCATTCCGCAGGACGGCCGCATCAAGATGGATGTCGACGGCGATCAGATTGACTTCCGTGTCAGCGCGTGCCCTGCCTATCACGGTGAGTCGATCGTGCTTCGTATTCTGCGTCCCGACTCTGTGCGGATCGGTCTGCCGAATCTCGGCTTTGAGCCGGATCACCTGGAGAACTTCAACCGCATCATCCGCCGGCCCAACGGAATTTTTCTCGTGACCGGACCGACCGGATCGGGAAAAACGACGACGTTGTACTCGGCACTTGATGTACTCAACCGCCCCGATCGAAAGATCATCACCGCGGAAGATCCGGTGGAATACAGTTTCGCCGGCATTAATCAGTGTCAGGTGAATGAAGGTATCGGCCTGACGTTTCCGGCGATTCTCCGTTCGATGCTGCGTCAGGCTCCGAATATCGTGCTGATCGGTGAAATCCGAGACCGCGAGGTTGCGGATATCGCCATTCAGGCCGCGCTCACCGGCCACCTCGTGTTCTCGACCCTGCATACCAACGACGCACCATCAGCCGTGACCCGGTTGGTTGACATGGGCGTCAAGCCCTATCTCGCGGCCAGTTCGATACAGGCCATCATGGCCCAGCGGTTGATTCGGGTGCTCTGCAAGGAGTGCGCCGAGGTGGATTCAGAGCCGGATGCCCGGCTGCTCAAACTCGTCGATATCTCGCCCGAAGAGGCCCGGGGCAAGGTGATGCGGGAAACAGGTTGCGGCAAGTGTGGTGGTGTGGGCTTCAAGGGCCGGAAGGCCATCTTTGAGATGCTCCAGATGACGACTGAACTGCGTGAGATGGCCTTCGCTCATGCGACCGTTGCGGAAATGAGGAAAGTGGCGGTGCGGAGCGGCATGCGTTCGCTTCTGCAGGACGGCAAAGTAAAGATTCTCAACGGCGTCACGACAATGGCGGAAATCGCCCGATTTGCCCAAGCAGACGTTCTTGTAGCCGCCAATATGGATTCTGAGTAGGAGACCCGTATCATCTCTCCATTAGGAGGGTGTGAGGACAGACATGTCAAGCATTCAGATCGATCGACTTCTCGACACGGTGATCCGTCAGGACGCTTCGGATCTTCACATCTCCGTTGGGCGCAAGCCGACGCTGCGTCTCAGCGGCAAACTACGCAGCCTCGATACCAAAGTACTTGAGAGCGAAGACACCG
>JASMMN010000028.1 GCA_030748155.1 Phycisphaerales bacterium | reverse complement strand
GTGACTGGTAAAACCGGGCATGGTGTTGATCTCCAGCAGCCAAGGGCCGTCTTCGTCGAGCAGGTAATCCACTCGGGCCACATGCCTGATGCCTGCCTGAGCGCACAGGACGCGGGTCGATTCAAACATCTGCTCACGATGACTATCCTCAAGCGGAGGATCGACGATGTATCGGGTGTCGTCGCGATCGTACTTGGCGGCATAGTCGTACACGCCACTGCTCGGCACGATCTCAATGATGGGAAGCGGCTCGCCGCATACCACGCCGACAGTGAGTTCTCTGCCGGAGATCCATCGCTCTACGAGTGCCGAACCACGGTCACTGACCATGGCGTTGACGGTCTCGTCGGCAGTGGACTGTGAATCACAGAGATGCAGATCAATACTGGAACCATCGTCGTTCGGCTTGATCGCCACGGGCGGCGGCAGTGGACATCCTCGTCGCTCACACACCATCGACCAAGCCGGTGTGGCAATGCCAAGCGACTCGGCGAGCGCCTTCGTCTCCGCCTTGTCCATGCATACCGCCGCGACGGCAGCGGGGGATCCGACGAAAGGCCGGCCATCCGACTCGAGCAGCGTTTGCAGCGGTCCACCCTCGCCCCACGGTCCGTGCAGGGCGGGGAAGACGAGATCGCCTGTGAGCGAGCGTAGTGCAGCCTCGTCCAATTTTCCGATGACGTGCTCGTGTACCAGCCACCCCGCGTCCCGCAGCGCGGCGGCAACAGCGAGCCCGGATTGGATGCTGACCTTCCGCTCGGCATCGGGTCCGCCCATCAATACCGCTACGGAGGCCCCGTTCATGCGACATCGCTCCGTTTCCAGATCACGACTTCGGGCTCGAGGTTCACGTTCATTCGCTCAAGCACCGTCGTCCGGATCTCGTCGATCAATCTCCGCACATCCGTGGCACTGGCACCCGGCTCGGTCACGATGAAGTTGGCGTGCTGCTCGCTGACAACCGCGCCGCCGATTCGTTTGCCTTTCAGGCCGACTTCGTCAATGATCGCTCCTGCAGAGAGGTGGCGGCCGGTCTCGGGGTCGGCAGGGTTGCGGAAGGCGCATCCGGCGCTGTGATCTGCCATGGGCTGCGTAGACCGTTTGTGCTGAAAGATCTCCATGACTCGATCCCGCACACGGATTGGGTCCTCCTCCCGCAGTTCAAGTGTGCACTCGGTGATGATGCCCGAAGAGAGGTCGCTGCCGCGGTATCGAAAGCCGAGGTCCGCCGCATTCAGAGTCTGCACAACGCCGTTGAGCGAGAGCAGGGTGACGGTTCGCAGACAGTCGCTCATCTGTCCCCACGCGCCGCCTGCATTCATTCGCACAGCGCCGCCCGCCGTTCCGGGAATACCGGCCATCATTTCGAAGCCATGCAGCCCGCGTCTGCGGGTGTCTTGCACGAGTCGAAAAAGATCGGTGCCAGCTCCTGTCGCCGCCGCAGTGATGTCTCCTGTGGCGGTGTACCGCACACGGCGGAAGTGTTCGTGGTCAAGTTTGATGACGACACCTTCGACTCCACCGTCGTCCACGAGCAGGTTGGCACCGCCGCCAAGTACCCGCACGGGAGTATCGTTGCCCCTGCACCGTTTCACGAGTTCAACCAGGGACTCGGTTGTGCGAGGGGAGGCGAGCACATCGGCCCGCCCACCGATGCCGTACCAGGTCATGGCACCGATGGGCGCATCGAGCGTGACATCGATGTCGAGATCGCCCAGCAGCGAGGAGCGGGACGGATTCATACGCTGGTGCTCATGAAGTCCCGACCTATCCTCCAGACCGGTCCCGCGCCCATGACGACAAGCAGGTCACCGGCCCGCAGGTCGGCTCGCAGGGTCGCGACAATGTCTGAAAAGTCTGCCATGTGGCATGCGCTGACGCCTCGCATCTGGAGCCGATCGACGAGATCCGTGGCGTTCACCTTCTTCTTCTCGGCTTCCGAATCGCGAACGAAATAGATCTCCGGAACGATGACCTTATCGGCGGCCGAGAACGACTCGGCGAACTGGTCGAGCAGGAACCGTGTACGGCTGTGTTGATGTGGCTGAAAGACACAGACGAGCCGCTCGGGATCTTCGGCCGCCCGGAGTGCATGCAGGGTCTTCTCGATCTCGGTGGGATGGTGGCCGTAGTCACTGTAGACGGTGACCATGCCCTCACCGGCAGCGAGGGTTCCAAGCCGCTCCATTCGGCGATCCAACCCCCGGAACCGCGAGGCGGCGTCGGCGGCTTCTTTCCATTCGACCCCGAGTTGATGCGACAGGATGACTCCCGCAGCCGAGTTGAGGGCGTTGTGGGCACCAGGCATGGCGTTGGTCCACTGCGTGACCCACATGCCGTCTCGAAGGATGCCTGCCCGGCGAACTGCCGCGTCCCACACCACCTGATAATCGGCCTCCGGGTGGAATCCGAATGTGCTGACGCGGCAATTCAGCGGTGGCGTGATACCTTGTCGCCGAGCGCCGTCGTGAGCGATCAGAAGACTGCCGCCGTCTTCAGCGGGAGGGAGCAACTTCGCAAACTCCCCGAAGGCATCGATGATGGCATCGAGGCTGCCGTAGATATCCAAGTGATCTTCTTCGAGGTTGTTGATCAGGCCGATGTTCGGACGGTGATGGTGAAATGAGCGGTTGAACTCACATGCCTCGGTGATGAGGATGCCGCTCTCACCAGCGTGCGGACCGCGGGGAACGGTGGCGGCACCGGTCCGGCTGCCGCCACCGATTTGCTCACAATGCGCGCCGATGATGTAGCCCGGATCCATGCCCGCATCGAGCAGAATCCAGGCGAGCATGGCCGCGGTCGTACTCTTGCCGTGTGTGCCCGCGATGCTGACGCCAAGTCGATCCGACTGGACCATGCCAAGTGCCTGGGCGTAGGTACTGACCGGCGTGCCGCGATTTCGGGCTTGCTGCACTTCGGGATGGTCTTGCGGTACGGCAGCCGAGGCGATGACCAGATCGATGTTCGGTGGGAGTACCCCTTCCCCGGTGGCCACTTCGATTCCCTGTTCGCTCAGCGATTGCGTGGTGGCAGAGGGCGTGCAATCCGAGCCAGAGACGCGAAGTCCTCTCCCTGCGAGCATTCGGGCCAAGCCGCACATGCCGCACCCGCCGACGCCGACCATCCAGATGTTGCTGCCCTCTGGCGGAAGCGGGGGTGGGGGCGGACACTGCAGATTGGTGGTGGGGGCCGGGTGGGTGGGGGGCATCGGAGGAGTCTACGTTCTGCCGAGAATCGAGTCCGGGGCGTATTCGGCGTATCCTGCGCCCATGAGCCAACGCGACCTACATGATGTTGTTCATGCCCAGATCCTCGTGGTGGATGACGAGGTCGAACATGCTGACACCATGGCCGAGGCGCTCCGTCGCATGGGGCATGTCTGCACGATCGTCACATCGGCCGCCAAGGCCGAGGAGGAGTTGAAGTACGGCAACTTCGACGTCGTGATTACCGATCTGTCCATGGAGACCGAGGATGCCGGTTTGAAAGTCATTGCCTCGGTGCGTGAGCATCAGCCGGATGCCGAGGCGGTCATGGTGACCGCCCACGGCGATATTGCGACCGCCAAGGCGGCTCTGCAGGGCGGCGCGTACGACTTCATCGAGAAGCCGCTTGATCTCGATGTTTTTCGAAATTTGGTGCAGCGGGCCTGCGAGACGGTTCGGCTCCGCAATGTCAATACCAAGTTGCAGGATCGGGTCGAGTCGGCCTTCGGCTTCGAGGGCATCATCGGCGAGTCGCCAGCGATTCGGAAGGTGATCTCGATGATCCGGCAGGTCGGACCAAGCATGATTCCCGTCCTCATTACAGGCGAGTCCGGGACAGGCAAGGAATTGGTCGCGCAGGCGATGCACAATCAATCCAAGCGGGCTGGCAAACGGTACGTGGCCTTCAACTGCGCCGGACAGAGCGAGAGTCTGCTCGAGGACCAGTTGTTCGGGCATGCTAGAGGTGCCTTCACGGGTGCTGAGAAGGATCGTGAGGGTGTGTTTGAGTATGCCGACCACGGCACGCTCTTCCTCGACGAGATCGGGGACATGCCGCTGACGATGCAGTCGAAGTTGCTGCGGGTACTCGAGAGTGGGGAGGTGATCCGGCTCGGCACGAACGCGCCGCAGCACGTCGATGTCCGTTTTGTCAGCGCAACCAATCGTGATCTCAAGAAACTGATTGATGAAGAAGGATTTCGCGAGGATCTGTTCTTCCGCATCAACGGCGCTGAGATTGCGTTGCCGCCGCTTCGGGAACGTCGCGAGGACATTCCCATGCTCGTCAATCACGCAGCGGGCAAATATGCGGCGGAACTCGATCGGTCAGCACCCGATTTCACCGAGCCGGCGATGATGCGGCTGCTCTCGTACAACTGGCCGGGCAATGTTCGGCAACTCTTCAACGTCGTGCAACGCATGATCGTGATGACCGACGGCCCACGGGTGGACGTCCGCGATGTGCCTGACGAGATCCGCCTGCACGAGGATGACGAGCATGTGCGTCTCGGCAGCCTTGCAGGCATCGGCCTCGATCGGCTCGAAAAAGAGGCCATCCGCCAAACTCTCATCATGACCGGCGCCAATCGTGAGCAGACTGCCGAGATTTTGGGAATCGGGGAGCGGACGTTGTATCGGAAGTTGAAGGAATACGGATTGAAGTGAGTCTTGTATTCTTCCGCTTGCGGGGGAGAAGAGTGCACGTGTTCATCACAACCCGTTGGAAGTGAATATCACGCTCTTGCACGTCAAACTTCCCTCGGCTTTCGCCAGTTCAGTCGAATCGACCTGCACGAGATTGAACCCTCTGGCTTCCAGACGACCGGCTGTGTGTGGAAACTGACTGGAGAAGAGCAGCGCATCGCCGATGCGGATGGCATTTCCAGCCATGGGTTCGTCAGGGTGTACTTCGATGATGTCCATTCCCTTGAAGTACGAGACATCGAGCCACGCCGGGTTCGCGAGCACTTGCCCATCGCCGAGGTAGGTGGCCGCTGTCTTGAGGTGCAGGGCGCCTGGGACAGGCAAGGATATCACGTTGTAGCCGTGCGGCTCAAGCACCGTTTGCAGTTGCTTGAACCCTTCCTCATTGGTCCGGGTGGAGGAACCGACGAAGATCGTTCGTTCTGCGACGAACACATCGCCACCGTCGAGCGTGCCGGGCGATTCGATTCGGGCGAGTTCACGGTGCGGCCTGATGGCTGCGATGATGCTGTCAACTTCACCGCGTCGTGACTCGGCTCCGGGTCGGGCCAAGACAGCCACCTCGCCTACCACGACGATGATGTCCTCGACGAAGACGGCATCGGAGTGCTCGTGCAGCGGATCGAGTTCGATGATCGTGGCACCCATGCTTTGCAGTGCCTTGACGTATGCCTCGTGTTGCCTCTGCGCGGTGTCATAACTGATCTTGCAGCGGTCCAGATGGGTCAATTCGCAGTCCTGGATGGAGCGGCTGACAGGGCGGGTGATGGCGTACAACATGGACCCCATATGGTAACGGGGCGACCGGAATCCCCAAGCCACCTCGCATATGGCACAATTGCGACATGACGACTACATGGAAAGCGGCGGCTGTGGTGGCGATCGGAACACTTCTTGCAACCGGTGGTGTGTCCGGGGGCGGGGATGGAGGCATCTTGACCAGTCGAGATCAGGCTGTGAATCCAGATGTGCCGATCGAGGACGATGCGTTTCTCTTCGCGGTGTACGGAGACCGTACGGGCGGTCCGGCCGAGGGCATCGAGATCCTTCGGCAGGCGGTCGTGGAGACGAACCTCATCGACCCGGATCTGGTGATGACCGTGGGCGACCTAGTGCAGGGCTACAACACCCGCCCGGTGTGGATGCAGCAGATGAGCGAATATCGCGAGGTGATGTCGGAACTCAACTGTCCGTGGTTCCCCGTGGCAGGGAATCACGACATCTATTGGCGCGGCCCGGGTCGTCCTCCCGAAGAGCACGAGGGCGATTTCGAATCCTTCTTCGGCCCGTTGTGGTATGCCTTTGACCACAAGGGCTGTCGTTTTATCGTGCTCTACACCGATGAAGGCGATCCGGCAACCGGCGTGCGGACCTTCTCCAAACCCGCCTCACAAGTGATGAGCGATGCGCAGAAGGCATGGCTGCAGTCGGTACTCAAGTCGGCCAGTCAGATGCGGCACGTGTTCGTATTCTGTCACCATCCACGCTGGCGGGGCGGTCGATATGGGGATGACTGGGAACAGGTCCACAAGATGTTCGTTGACGCGGGCAACGTGACGGCCGTGATCGCCGGACATGTGCATCAACTCCAGCATGATGGTGAGCAGGACGGCATTGAGTACATGACGCTCGCGACGGTCGGTGGGGGAATCAGGGGCGACGCTGCTGCGGCAGGTTTCTTCCATCACGTCAATCTCGTCATGGTGCGGGATGATGGTGTGGCCATGGCAACCGTGCCTGTTGGTTCGGTGGTCGATCCCCGCGCCATGACCGTGTCGCACATCGCAGGCGTGGAGGCGCTCATCGCAGGAGGTCCCGAGGCGGCTGAGGTGCTCACCGTCGGCGCCGATGGTGTCGTGTCAGCGACCGTGCCGGTACGGTTTCAGAACCCGTCCGATGCAGCCGTGACATGGACGGTGGCGGCATCGAACACCGATTCGCGGTGGTCCATTCGCCCGGATCACTTGCATGAGACACTCGGACCGGGTGAGGCCATCGAGATTCCGTTCCAACTGCACCACCCCGGCCCGCTCGATGCGACTTGGTCGATTCCGAGCCTGACCGCGACGGCGACGTTTTCCGATGCGGCGGGAAGTTGGGAGATTCCGAACCTCGATCATCCGTTCGAGGTGGTTGCAAGCAGATTGCCCAAGCCCACCGGTCGCGGCGCGTTGCGAACGGCCGGTGGAACCGATGCCGCGGTGATTCCCTCCGATGCAATACCGCTGGATGACGGCCCCTTGACGCTCGAAGCATGGGTGCTGCCGGATGATCTCGCCGGTCGCCGCGGCGTGGTCGCAAAGACCGAGGGTTCGGAGTATGGATTGTTCGCCAGTGACTGGCATCCGTCCTTTTACGTGTTTCTCGACGGGGCGTACCGCGAGGTGAAATCGGCGCGGCAACTGGAGCCTGGACGCTGGCAGCATCTTGCAGGTGTGTACGACGGTGCTGAGGTTCGACTCTACGTCGATGGTCTGCTGGCCGGCCGTGCCGAGGCGTCCGGCCTTCGGAAGCGGAACCCACATCCGTTGATCGTAGGTGGGGATGTCGATGGCAATGGAAGAGCGAATTCCGGGATGAGCGGACTGCTGGACGAAGTCCGCCTCTCATCTGCGGCTCGATATGCCGGCAGCGAGATCACACCGCTCCCCCGGCATGTGGAGGATGCAGATACGCTTCTGCTGCTGCACTTCGATGGGGCGAGCGGCCCGTTCATTCGGGATGCGTCGGGGCGGGGAGCCGACGGGCGGCTTGTTGGTTCGGCCATCGTGGATGAGTCGATCAGTCGAGAGTGATGAACCCCGTGTCGGGATCCACGCTGACCATCGTATTCGCTTCGCCGGCATGCACCGTCAACTGTTCTGGGTTTCCGCCCGGGATCTCCAAGCCACCCAACGGGTCAAAGACGATCATGCGTCCGCTCGGCGTGAGCACGACGCCCTCGCTGATCGCAGCGCGTCCCTCACCGAAACGGACCGCAAGTTCTCGCCCAGCGTGCGCATCATCATAGGCGTCCACGATCGCGACCATCGGCGCATCCGCATCGACGATACGCCATCCCAGACCGTCAGCATCGACAGCCAAGGCGATCCGCTGTTCGGGACGTGAAAGTGCCAGCGCCTGCGCATGCTCAAGGTCCGACGAGAGCAGCCTTGCCGTAGCCGTTGCTGTGAGCGACTCCTGTTCGATGAACAAAGGCAGCGTCATTGCCGCGGTGATGGCGACAATGACGACAACGATCATCAATTCCAGAAATGTCATGCCTCGTCGCATCATGGCGTCATTCGTCCTGTCGTGTCGGCCGAGGCGATGACGGCGTCTTCCCAGCGGGTGACATCACCACCGCAGCGGGTCATGGTCGATTCGACCGGGAAGGGGCGGTGCATCCACCATCCGTCGATTGGAGCGGTGGCCGCCACGCCGCGGGGGCGATCGAGCAGGGTCTCAAGCCGGGAAATCATCTCTTCGCGACCGAACTGGTCGAGACCGCCCGGACGCAGATCCATGAGATCGAGCCGATCAACCACGTCGGCAACCGCTTTGAGACCGTGGTTGCTCGCGGCATGATGGTCAAAGTAGAGGCGAGCACCCCGTTGGATAGAAATGTGCTCACCGGCAAGCCGCCCGAGGACGGTTGCGCGATTGAGATCGATTTCAGCGGTCGGTGCTTCGATGACGCCCTGTACGAGGCTGCAGTTGGAAATGGTCCACGAGGCAGGGGTGGCCCCGGCGGCGGTGACCAGTCGAATTCGCTGCGGATCGATCCAGTCGATGTGCCGGGCCCTCCAGGTACCCCACCAGGGCGGGTTGGACTGCGGGCCGCCGATGATGGCTCGATCGATGTCCACGTCGCCGCCGACCACGACGGTCAGCGTGGCGGCGTCCGTGAGTTCGATCGCGCTGTCCCGTTCCATGGTCAAGTCGCCCGAGATGAAGATGGTTGTCTCTCCCTCGACTCGAAGGGTTGCATTGCAACCCAGATGCAGATCGCCGCCTGCGTCGAGGTCATCGTTGATGTTCATGGTCTGGTAGACGTTGACGGTGGTGCCCGATGAGTCACTCGATCCACCACTGAATCCGAAGTTGCCGAACCAGTTGTTTCCGCTGAACCAGTTGTTGCCGGTCTGCCAACCATGCTGGTTACTTTCATCATCGTTCTCGCCGGGATCGATGGGATCCGGCAGGGAGGGGAGATCTACGAGGTCGAGCCCCATCGAACCGAGGAGGGTCGGCAGGGCAGTGCCGCTGAAGTCGCCCGCCGAGCCCCATGTGGTGGCGTCATCGACATGCAGGCACACATCGCTGCTTTCGAGATCACGGCGGGTTCGCCCCGAGAAGGAAGTTGAGCCCAGAGAGGCCAGCACCCGCTCGCCCATCCCGGAGCCTTCCCAAGAGCGGATCCGCGAAGCCCCCGAGACAGCAAGGCTGCTGCTGCCGAAGACTGCGTAGCCCGAGAGATCTGCCATGGACTCGTCATTGAAGGGATGCACCGTCGCCAACGCTTGGGCCGACTGCACCATGGCGTCAGTGCGGGCGGTCGATTCGATTCGGACAAGGTTGGTTGCTTCGTTCGGTGGCAGGCCGGTGGTTTCGTCGATCAATCGCAGATCGACCACGGCTTCGCCAAGCGGGTAGGCCTGCAGAATCCAGCCGTCCTGATGGGCGGTCTGCCAAGGGGCTTCAGATTGGAGCAGGGCGACGGTCAGTTCCAAGCCGCACTGGGCTGAGGCTCTTGCTGACGCTGCCCGGGTCGCATTCGAGGCGACCAGCGCCGAGTTGTCCTGCGAAGCGAGCCATCCGACAACCAGCGTCATGGCAGTGGCCATGGCCACCAGCACCATCAACATGGCGGCACCTCGGCGGCGGCGAGTGTGGCGTCGGGTCATGAGTCACCTCCATCGGGCGGGTCGTGCATGCGAATTGAGTCGCCGAGGCAGTGCTCGATGCGGTTCTCGGCGATGTCCAGTTCATAGGTGGCTTCCACTGTGCGGCGTTTCATGGCTTCGGCTCGGCGCGCATAGGGGCTGGTCAACAGATCGGTTGCGAAAGTCCAGCCCGCCACACCGCTCACGAGCGTGAGCGATCCGGATTTCAATCCGGCCATCTGTTGGAGCCCCGCAAGTTCCGACCACCAGTCGACATTGGCCGGGTCGGCATAAGGGTCCTCGAGGATGCCGCCTGTTTCGTCGGCGACCCATCGAATCGTCACTGCTCCGGTGGCGACCTCCCACGAAATCCACCGTACTTCGGTGCCGTCAATGGTGTTGTCGCCATCGGTATCCTCAAGCCAGAGCACAAGTCGAGTCTCTTCCAGATCCAGCAGGCAGCGGCATCGTGAGACATAGGAGGAGAACCGCGCCTGCGAGAGACCCGCTCGCAGCATCGAGGAACGTGCATCGTGCTGCTCAGCCATGCCGGTGGTGAGTGCCGACATCATGCCGGTTGTGCCGAGACCAACGAGGCACATCACGGCGATCGCCAACATCATTTCCAGCAATGTCATGCCACGGGCTGATTGTCTCACGGTCCTGCTCCAGCCAGCGTCTGCGGCATCGGGAGAAAACGAACGAGGCGGGTGACCATCCGATCGTCCAAGGCATGTGCCTCGACTGCGACTTCTACGCCCTCGATCGCCGTGGCGATGGGGGGGGGAATGAGCTGGGTCTGTTCAGTGGCGCTCACATGCAGCGCGAGGTTCTGGTATCCATCTGGCAGGAGGGGCAGGGCCAGGTCGCGGCCTGCGCGGATCTTACCGACCTCTTCGGCGTGGCCGTTCCAGCCGCCGCTGCTTACGGAGGTCGTAAAATGGGCCGTCCAGGATTCCCCAGTCTGGAATGATTCGGGCTGCACCGATGTGATGCGGGCCATCAGCATTTCGGCGGCGAGTGTGGCGGAAACGACTTGTTTGGCCTCCTCAGACTGGGCCCGCCCCGCAGCGAGCGCGGACATGACCGCAGTGACGACGATCAGCAGCACAGCCGTTGCGAGCAGCGTTTCGAGCAGGGTGATTCCGCGGCGGTGGGGCCGATGCATTGATGCGGAAATCACAGCGGTCTTGGTGGGATCACACTCCATCACTTCAAGGTCGGATTGGTGGCCGCTGCTGCCCAGTGAACAGCGGGGTTCGCTGCAAGATCACCCCGCTCGCAGACCGCATAATCGGCACAGGTGAATCTGGCGATCACCCTACGCGGAGAGCCCCGGTCGGGGATACTACCCACATGCCTCTCCGGCTCTACAAACACAGTTTGATCGAGTTGCTTCGCGTGATCTGCTTCACAGCTGCCGTTTTGGCCGTCGTCACGGCATTCGGAGCCATCATCAAGCCTCTCGCGGGCGATGCGCCACTTTCGACCGCTCAGGCGATCAAGTACGTCGGGCTCTCGCTCGTCCCGATGATGCAGTACGCCCTGCCCTTTGCGGCTGGATTCGGGGCCACAATCGTGCTGCACCGCATGGTCACCGACAACGAGGTCATGGCGATGGCGGTGGTCGGGCTGCGGTACCACAGCATCCTGGCACCGGTCATGGCAATCAGCGTGCTGCTTGTGCTGGTGATGGTGCTGTTGGTACAGGTGGCGATTCCACGGGTGTATGCCGTCATAGGACGCGTGATCGCCGGGGACGTTACGGCGTTGTTGGCTCATGCGGTCGAACATGGCAAACCCGTTCAGTTTGGTGACATGGAGATTTGGGCGGAGTCGATGCGAGTGCTGCCGAATCCGGCGGAATCGCACGCCAATGAGCGGATCGAGCTGCGGCGAATGGTGGCTGCCAAACTCGACTCTCGGGGGGGGATCGAGTCGGACGTGTCCGCGGCCGGGGCCGTACTGGATCTCTATGAGCGTGAGGGCATCGTACTGATCCGGCTGGCCATGGATGACGCGGTGTCATGGGACGCAGCAGCTGGCAGCCTTCGGGGTTTCCCGCGGTTGGAACCGACGCATGCTGTACCGGTGCCGCTTCCTGAACGGACCGAACCGGTGGCGATGACCCGATCAGAACTGCTCGCGGTGGATGCCGATCCGTCGCGGTATCCAGCCATCCATTCGCTCTATGGGAAGTTGGAAGATGCGATCAGGCAGGCGGCGCAGCGAAAGGCCATCAGTGAGGAGTTGGCCAGGTACGGGTATATGGATATTCCTGCAGCCGATCAGACGGGGCATCGCTGGAGGGTCCAAGCGGAGGAGGTACGCAATGGCAGACTGCGAGGGAGCAAGACCGTTCCGGTTCGAATCAGCGAGCGGACCGCTCTGAGCGATACGCTTCGCGTGTTTCTGCCAACGGTGGCAACGATCTCGGTCGAGGAGGGGGGCTTTGGCGGGCTGGATCGGCGGCTGGTCATCAGCATGCAGGATGTCATCGTCGAGGATCCTCCTGACGCGGGCCGGCCCAATCACCGTGCCGCTGTCCTCGTGGGCAATCTGCAGCCGATGAACGGACCCGAGCCGCCAGCGGTGGAAACACCAGCAGCCCTGCTCGAGTTCGCCCGCGCTGAGGCGGATGACGCCCCCGAAGTACGGCGTGTACTCAAACAGATTGAGAGTCAAACGGCAAGTCTGCATGGGCAGGTGATCAGCAGGCTGTGGCGTCGGTGGGCTGTTGCGGCTACGGCGGGCCTGTTGCCTCTCCTTGGCGCGATTCTGGCAATGAACATGCGGCGTGCTCAGCCACTGTCGATCTACCTGGTTGCCTTTGTCCCGGCGCTGCTCAATCTGGTGCTGATCTCAGGGGGGAGCGGATTCATGCGTCAGGGCGATGTGGGCGGAGGGCTCACGCTCATGTGGAGCGGCAACGTCGTATTGCTGCTCATCATCGGCTTCGGGTGGCGGAGGCTGGCTCGGCACTGAACCCATGACGCGGATCGATCGATACATCGTCGGGAAGGTGCTGTTGAACTTCGTCCTGTTGTTCGCAGTGCTGTACCTCTTCGCCGCGACGATCGACATCATCTTGAACTTGGACGAATTCACCGAGTTGGCGGTTAGCAAACTCGATGAGGGTTCGTCCTGGTTCTGGAGGCTGATCGTGGCGTTGGGATTCGCGGCCAATTATCACCTGCCGCAGGTCTTTCAGTTCTACGCGTGGCTGTATGGGATCGTGATGGTCGGTGCCACATGTTTCACGCTCGCGCAGATGAGCCGCTATCGAGAACTCGTTTCGATCGTGGCAAGTGGCGTGAGCCTGCGTCGTATTGCCATGCCCTTCATTGTTGTGTCCATGGGGTTGGGTGTGCTTCAGATCGCGAATCAGGAGCTCATCTTGCCACAGATCGCGCCGCTGCTGCTTCGGACGCACCAGCATGCGAGCCAAGAAGCGGTAGATGCTTTTCCCGTGAAGTTCACCGACGACGCTTCTGGAATGCTGTTGCAGGCAGCATCCTTCGACCCCGGATCCGGTGTCTTGACGCGACCGAGTTTCATCATGCGTGACGAGTCCGGGCGTGCCACCAGTCGGTATTGGGCGACGTCCGCCCAATGGAACGCACCGACGTCCGAGTGGATTCTGGATGGCGGTCAGGTGGTACACATCTCGGCAGATGGCAGGGGCTCGACGACGACCCGCCCGGCGGAGCGTGTCGGTACCGATCTCTCGCCGACCATGTTGACAATGCGTCGGTACGGTCAGGTAGCCGGCATGCTTTCGCTTGGGCAGATCAATGAGATGCTGCAGTGGCCCGATTCACGCGATGCCGAATCACTGCGGCGGAGTTCCGTGACCAGATTCGCCGTGGTGCTGCTCAATGTGCTGGTGTTGATGATCGGACTCCCCTTCTTTCTGGACCGTCTGCCAAGCGGTTTGTTCCTGAAGGCCATCATCTGCGCCGGGGTGGTCCTGCCGATCTACTTCATCTCGGCGGGCATCATGTTGGTTCCGATCCCAGGGCTGAGTCCGCT
Source organism: Phycisphaerales bacterium (assembly GCA_030748155.1). Classification (GTDB taxonomy): domain Bacteria; phylum Planctomycetota; class Phycisphaerae; order Phycisphaerales; family SM1A02; genus UBA12567. Next base: position 2,721 of record JASMMN010000028.1, on the reverse strand, counting down.
GCTTGGCTCGTCGCTTCCTGTATTGGTGTTGTTGCCGGTGGCATTGGCGTGGCTTGGAAGTTTGAAGACCTGAGGCGGGCGGCGGATGCGAGGTCGCCGCAGTCGAACCGGTGAACATCAGTTCCCGCTCCCCCGAAAGCAGAAGAGGGGAGGAGGGGAGGTTTTTTCGGACGTTGATGGATGGTTGGAGTGAGGGCGGCGGTCGGACCGAAGAAGGGTCGCCGGCAGGTGGTGGACTGCTTGCCGGTGTTGCTTCGAATCGCGGTGGCCGGATTCGTGGCGAGAGACAGGATGTCTGCCCGTGTCCCCCTCGGGATCTGCGGGTCGCAGGAGGCGCTGGCCACGAGGGACGAGTGATGCACGTCCAGACGACGCGATTTGGGACTGTGGAAGTCGGCAACGACCGCCTGATGGACTTTCCCGCAGGGCTTCTCGGTTTTTCGAGTTACACACGCTTTGCGTTGTTGCAACCTGACGAGGATGGGATCTTCTACTGGCTGCAATCGGTTGATTCGGCTGAACTGGCCTTCGTTGTGACCGATCCGGGCCGCTGGTGCGACGAGTACGAGGCCACCGTGCGGCGTGAACACATGGACCTGCTCGATCTCGAATCGCTCACAGATGCGAGGGTCTTCGTGATCGTCAACAAGTACGACGACATGTTGACGGCCAACTTGCAGGGACCGCTGGTCATCAACCTGCGGAACCGCCGTGGCATGCAGATTGTGCTCTCCGATCAGCGGTGGACCACACGCTGGGAAATCGCCCGGCTCCAACAGCCGGCTCAGCGGGAATGTGTGTCCGCCTGATCCCTTTCTTGGTACAGGAGATGTGACATGCTTGTGCTGTCACGGTGTCGCGACGAGTCCATCGTGATTGGCGACGACATACAGATCACCGTGATCGACATCCGGGGCGACAAGGTCCGAATCGGCATCGATGCGCCAACCGCCATCTGTGTTCACCGCAAGGAGTTACATGAGGCCATTCAGCGGGAAAATGAGCAGGCAACGGCGATGCAGGAGTTGCCGCCGATGAGCAGGCGAGTCTGAGGGGTTCAGCCCGCGGTGCTGGATCCCATCCCGCAACGACACCCGCCACCACAGCATCCGCCACCACTGCCGACCTCCTTGGCCGGGCGGTCCACCGAGAAGAGGCTCTGCACACGTTCAAAGGTGCGTCCACTACCACTTGGGTCGGCCACCGGATCGTCCGCTTCGTCCATCGAACGAAGCAGGGTGATCAACTCCCCATCCTCAACACATCGGTATTCATACAACGGCACGGTATCCCTCTCCTCTGCTCAGATCGCCCCAAGTGCTGAATTCAGATCTTCAAGCAAATCATCCTCATCTTCGATGCCTACCGAGAGGCGGACCAGTGTGTCACTGATGCCGAGTTCTGCTCTGTTCTCTGCCGGGACCGCGGCGTGCGTCATGATGGCGGGGTGATTGACCAGCGACTCGACCCCACCGAGGGATTCGGCGAGTGTGAAGACCCGCATGGATTCCAGGAAGCGGCGTGAACCGGCAAGGTCTGTATCGAGGTCGATGGTGATCATTCCTCCGCCAGCGGGTGTTCCGTCGATCTGAATCTGCCTGCTTGCCAGTTCGTATTGCCGGTGGCTCGGCAGCGTCGGGTAGATCGTTCTGCGAACCTTTGGGTGGACTTCGAGCATGGATGCAATTCGGGACGCTGCGTGACAGTGTTGCCGCATTCGCAGATCGAGCGTCTTGATGCCTCGCAGGACGAGATAGGAGTCGAACGGCCCCAGAATCGAACCGACCGAGTTCTGGTGAAATCGAATCCGCTCGGCAATGCCGGCATTTCCGGTGACGAGGATGCCGGCCACTACATCACTGTGTCCCCCGAGATACTTGGTGGCCGAGTGCATGACGACATCGAAGCCGTGTTCCATCGGCCGCTGCAGAATTGGTGTCGCGAACGTGTTATCGCAGGCGCACAGAATGCCCCGCTCTGCGGCGATGGTCCCGATGGCTGCGAGGTCCGCTACTTTGAGCATCGGATTGGTCGGCGTCTCCACCCAGATCAGTCGTGTCTTGTCGGTAATGGCTGCTTGGGTTGCGGTCGGATCGGAGAGGTCGGCAAAGTCGAACTGGATGCCTTGCGAGCGGGTTCGCACCTGTCCAAACAGCCGGTGTGTGCCGCCATAGAGATCGTCCATCGCCAGCACATGATCACCTGCGGTGAGCGTGTCGAGCAGGCAGGAGATGGCGGCAAGGCCGCTTGAAAACGCGAACCCACCGAAGGACACATCGGCCGATTCCTCCAGTGTGGAGCTCTCAAGCCGGGCGATCGAGCGTTCGAGGGCGTAGCGTGTTGGATTGTGACTGCGGGTGTATTCGAATCCCTGATGCTCGCCGGGCGAGCACTGAGCGTAGGTGGAACTGAGGTAGACAGGGGGCATGACGGCACCGGTGGTGGGGCATGGAGCCTGTCCGGCGTGCACCGCCATGGTGGCGAGCCGCTTTGAATCGGTACTCATGGTCAGGTAGCCATCCGTTTGCGAAGGTAGTTGATGAGATCGATGCGGGTGATGAGCCCGAGGTAGTTCCCTTTGTCCACGACGATCGCAATACGGTCGCTGCTGAATATCGGCAACAATGCATCGATCGAATCTTCCGGGCGCACCGTTTCAAGCCGTCTGGTCATGTACTGGCTGACCGGATGCTTGAACGCCTCCGAGTCGCGAGTAATGGC
>JASMMN010000027.1 GCA_030748155.1 Phycisphaerales bacterium | reverse complement strand
GTCGTCGAGCGGCAGATCTTCCAATTCACGCCGCTGCAAAGCACGGTATCCATCATCAACATCGCGCTCGATCATGGCCGCCCCCGCACCATGGGCATCCGGCAACTGATCGACTGCTTTATCGACCACCGCCGCGACGTTGTCCGCAGACGAACCGAGCACCTCCTGCGGGAGGCCCGCAAACAGGCCCATCGACTCGAAGGACTCATCTTCGCCGTGTGTGACATCGATGAGGTCATCGCCCTGATCCGCTCGTGCCGCACCCGCGAAGATGCCATCGTCAAATTGATGGAGCGGCCTTTCCGCATCGCCGCCGACCATCCGCAGGCCAGCACCATTCCCTCTCTGCTGCTTGAGCAATGCAATACCGATGACGGAACGGCGCTTTCCCGCGTGCAAGCCGAAGCGATCGGCGCACTGAGGCTGATTCAACTCACGGGTCTGGAGATCGAGAAACTCGTGGCCGATTACGCGGCGCTTATCGAGAAGATCGAAGAGTACGAACTCATCCTCTCTGACGAGCAGCGGATTCTCGACATCATCCGCGAGGACTGTGAAGAGATCCGCGAGGCCTACGGTACCGACCGCAAGACCAGCATCGAAGAGGACGAGGTCGATGACTACAACATTGGTGATCTGATCCCGGAACACCATGTCGTCATCACCGTGACCCACCGCGGCTACATCAAAAGACTTCCGAGCGATACCTACCGCGAGCAGGGTCGCGGCGGACGGGGTGTTGCCAGCGGCAAGATCGCCGAGGACGACTTCACTGAGATGCTGTTCACCGCCAGTTCACATGATGACCTGCTGTGCTTCACCACGTTCGGCCGTGTGTTCAAACTCAAGGTCTGGCAGATCCCGGAAGGCGCCCGCACAGGCAAGGGACGCGCGATCGTCAACCTGCTCCGGCTCAAAGAGGGTGAACAGGTCGTCGCCTGCCTGCCGATCGAAGACTTCGAGGCGGGCGAGAATTTCTTGGTGTTCAGCACCAAGCAGGGCAAGGTCAAGCGAACCGCCCTGCGGGACTTCAAGAACGTCAATGTCGCCGGCATCAACGCGGTCAATCTTCGGGAGGGTGATGATCTGGTGCGGGTCGTGCACACCGAAGGCTCACACCATCTGCTGCTGGCGACGGCCTCGGGGATGTCGATCCGATTCTGCGAGTCGGACGCCCGTGCCATGGGCCGCGCCGCCGCGGGCGTCAAGGGCATCGACCTCGCCGCAGGCGACGAAGTTGTCGGATTGGTCCGCGTAGATGACGATGCCGATCTGCTGACCGTCACAAGCAACGGCTACGGCAAGCGGACACCGATGGCAGAGTACCTCGTTCACTCGCAGGATGGCAGCACACGACCGCAGGGTCGCGGCGGCAAGGGACGCCGCGATATCCGCACCGAAGGTCGCAATGGCCCCGTTGTCAGCATTCGCAACGTCCACGACTCGGATGGAATCGTCCTCGCGAGCGAAAGCGGTATGCTTGTCCGCATTCCCGCCGATTCGATCAGTCGCATTGGACGCAATACGCAGGGTGTCCGACTGGTCAACCTCAAGGCGGGCGATCATGTCATTGCGGCGGCCAAGATCGCCGACGAGTCCTGACCTGTTCGCTCAAGAGGGAGCCCACGAAGCCATGCCGCTGAATACCTGGTCCGACACGATCACCATCGCAGAACTGGTCGATGAGCCCATTTTCTCCGAAGACATGGATGCGCTGGTCGATCAAATCGACGCCATACGGCACGAGAGCGATGAGGAAGTCCCCCATGTCATCGTCAACCTGCAGAATGTAGGGACAGTGAACTCCTCCAACCTCGGCAGCATGCTGCGTATTCGAAAACTGCTCGATGCGTGCGATCGTCGCCTGTTGATCTGCGGAGTCAACGACTCGATCTGGTCGGCCATGATCGCCACCGGACTTGATCGCGTTTTCTCATTCGCCTCCGATGTCACAACTGCGCTGGCCGAAATCCAACTCGGCATCGGACCCGGCAGCGAATCGACGGAGTCCTGATCGGTGCTGCTGCTTCGCCGAGCTGAGCCAGATATGCGCGTCGAACTGATGCCGCTGATCGACGTGATCTTCCTTATTCTCACCTTCTTTGTCTATGCCATGGTGCTCATGGTGCGGGTGGACATGCTGCCCGTGCCGTTGGAGTCGTATGCCTCCGGTGGGTCGCCCGAACCCGATCCCGCAATCGCCGTCACGCTCCGCCTTGATGGAAGCGTCTTCGTTGGGCAGCAGAACACCGGACCTGACGGGATGCTTGATGCCATCAACACGGCACAGTCAGACACCCCCGACACGATTGTGTATCTGGTACTTGAAGCCGGTGAGGGTACGACCGACCGCGGGCCACTGCTCACATCGGTCTGGGATCGACTGCACCGAGCGGGCATCGACATCAAACTCGTCGGTGCCCCAACGGAAATCACACCGTGAATTCTGAACGTACACGCCTCGGCATCGGCCTGCTCGTATCCATCGCGTTCAATGCGGTCCTGATCGTTCCAGGACTGGCAGCAGACGCGGGCACAGATGGTTTGCATCCGAGCGAGGAGCAAGCCATCCAGCCCCCGGAGTTCAACCCACCGTCGGAGCCGGATGAGGTCAAACTCGGCATCGAAGAGTCGGAGGCTTCAACGCTGACTTGGATCGGCTACGAACAGTACCGCGAGCACATGGCCCGGCTCACCGAACTCGAACAGGCACAGTTCGTCGCCGGCGGCGCAGCAGAGGGCGGAGGCGGTACTCCCTCACCGCCGAGTAAACCAAGTTCCGAGTCCACGCCTGCCCCATCGGAACCAGAACCCCCGAAGCCAAGTTCCGAAGCGCTTGCGCAGCAGCCGCCGCTCCCGGAAACGCCCGATGACACGATGCCAAAGCCCTCCGACACGGAACAGGACGGCACTGCCGCAACGCCCTCGCTAGACCCGAGCAAGACAACCGCGCAGCCCACACCTCAGCCATCCACTCCCGCTCGGCCCCCAGCACCAACCGGAGGAGACAATGCGCCCCAGCCCGGGCCACCGGCTCCAAGGGTCGGCCCCTCCGCCACCGGAACCGAGGATCTGCCTCCGGTTCCCAATGCCTCTGATCGCGATTCGGATGCCGCGGCCATCGTGCCGGTCAACGTCAAGCGACTAGGTGGACCGATCGCCGCCCAAGGGCTGGTCGTTCGCACGTTCCGCCCGATTCTCACACCCTACGAAGAGTTGCAGTTTGGGCGGATCTCGCTCATCGTCAAACTCGCGTTCGATCGACGCGGCAAGCCTCGCCGTGTATTCATCGGCACGCCCGATCCCAAACAAAAGACGATGCGGTGGACACTCGCGACCAGCATGTCGGGATACACGGGAAAAGTCATCACTTCGCTGTACCGATGGCGGGCATCGGGCAAGGAACTCCAGAAACTCACCGGAGAGGACACGATCCCGATCGTATTCGAGTTGACCTTCAGGTGATCCGCCGAACAAGGTCCGACTCTACACTAGCGACATGAGAATCCTGCTCACCAACGACGATGGCATTCACGCTCCTGGCATCGTATCCCTTCATGCCGCCATCGAAGATCTTGGCGAGGTCTGGACAGTGGCGCCATTGACCGTCCAGAGCGCCGCCGGACATGGCATCACCTACACCAATCCTCTCATGGTCGAGCCAGTCCAAGTCACGCCCACTTTCGGTGGCATGGCGATCGACGGCAAGCCCGCCGACTGCGTCAAACTCGCCATTCGCTCGCTCTGGCCAGAACACTTCGGAGAGCACGCTCGGCCGGACCTGACGATCAGCGGCATGAACGCAGGCGCCAATGTCGGCATCAACATCCTGTATTCCGGAACAGTCGCCGCTGCCATCGAGTCGGCCTTCCTTGGCGTGCCGTCAATTGCCGTCAGTCTGTATCTCAAAAACCGCGATCGGATCTTCTGGGACCGAGCAGCGGAGATAGCGAAGATCACCATCGGCCACATCCTCGCCACACGTCCGCTCACGCCGCATGAAGTACTCAACATCAACATCCCACCGATCGAATCGCAGAATGCGCCGATGCCCCCTATCCGAGTTGTCGACATGAACGCGGCACCACTTCGTGAGGGATTCGAACGCCGCATCAGTCCGGCCGGGCAGGTCTACTACTGGGCGGCAGGCGAGGGCATGCAGTTCACCAGTACGACCACTGGCTCGGACGTTGATTTGATTCGGGCCGACAACGTGACGGTGACCCCGCTCTCCTACGTGATGACCGATGTCGATCGTGTGCAGGAATGGCGAGAGGCACTGGAGCCGATCACGGCCGATCAGTCGGTTTGATCACATACTCGCGACCGCCCCACTGCACCGGCTCACCGCTGCGAAGCGTCCGTTCGGCCCACCGCATCACGCGAAAGACCTCCCACGCACCGATCGGAAAGAGTACGACGGCCCACATCGGCTGCCGTCCGATGGAGTACGCCCAGCCGAGCGAGATCATCTGGAGCAGCAGCCCAATCGTACCCACGGAGATTGCGACACCGCCTTCCCATCCTCCCGCAAGAATGCCCAGCACTAGGGACGCAACGCACACGCCGGGTGCCCACCATCCGATCAACAACTGTCGTCTTGCCTGTTTGCGCAGAGCGCGGCACGATCGACCGACCGACTCTATGAAGATCCTCATCCATCCGCGAAGGAAATCCTCGTGACTACCGTACATGGAGCACGACAACAGCCCGTCGGCCTGCAGAATGTTGACCCTGCCTCCGGCCTGACTGATCATGCGAGCGAATGCAATATCCTCCAGAAGATCGTCCTTGACCGCCGCATGCCCTCCGATCTGCTCATACCAGTCGCGGTCGAACAACATGAACTGCCCGTTGGCGAATGTCCGCCCACGGTCGTCGCGATTGACGCGATCGGGCGGATACAGCGACATCAACGCCATGCTCGCCACAGGCTGCGTGCAACGCTCGAACCAGTGCCTGCTGAGCAGATCCGTCAGCAAACTGAGAAGTGCCGTTCCACGCCGTTGAGCCTCGCCCATCGCCGCCCGAATGAGGCTCGGATCGGCCTCGGTATCGGCGTCGATGAACGCAATCCAATCACCCTCGGCGTGTTCGGCACCGACTCTCGCCGCATGACACTTGCCCGCCCACGAGTCGGGGCAGTCGGTATTCCGAATGAGCATGAGCCGGTCGTCCCGACTCATCCGCTCGGTGATAATCGCTTCGGTGCCGTCACTGCACCGATCCGCGACGACGATGATCTCAAGCTGATTCCAATGCTGGGCGAGCAGTGAATCGATACAGGCGCCAATCACCCGCTCCTCATTGTGGGCGGGAACGACGATGGACACGAGTTGATCTTCAACCGGCTTTCGCAATCCCCGCCGAAGTGACAGACCTGACGAAACGATGCGAGCGATCCTCCAGAGGAAAATCACCCACCACACGATCACCACGATCGACAGTGCGGCAAATACCAGCGAAATCAGGTTGATGAAGGTCATGGGATGAGGATGGTATCGCCCGCGAGTTGAGCAGCCCCGACTACACTCCGCGCCATGCCGCGTATCCCCGCAAATCGCATCCGGGTGTTCGATCGTGCTGCAGGACGCCTGCTCGATGCTCAGGCGATCTCCCAATACGGTATTCCCGGCATCGTCTTGATGGAGAACGCCGCCGCGGGTGCCGCGGAAGTCGCGATGGAGATGATCAATCACAACAGCCACATCGCCATACTGTGCGGACCGGGCAACAACGGTGGCGACGGATGGGCCATGGCGAGGCATCTTCACAACGCCGGACACGACGTATGGATCGCCTCCCGAACACCACCTCGGAAGGACAGCGACGCTTTCATCAATGCAGAAATTGCGGAGCGCATGGGTCTGGTGATTCGCGATGCGCCGGATCGGCTGGACAATGTCGACCTCATCATCGATGCGCTCTTTGGAACAGGGCTCGACCGCGACGTGTCTGGAACACTTCTGGACGATATCCATCTCATCAATACCGCCGGATCTCCTGTGCTTGCCGTCGACCTTCCCTCCGGCATGGACGCGGATACCGGGCAGCCGCTGGGTGTTGCCGTTCGCGCCACCGCGACAGTGACGTTCGCCGGATGGAAACAAGGCTTTCTCGAACTTGAGGCACTCCGGTGGACCGGCGACATCCACACTATTGATATTGGAGCCCCACTTGAACTGCATGAAAGGCTCGGCGGCCTGCTTCCGGCACCACAAGGACACGGCCGAGGAGACTGAGCCTGAAGACGTGGCTACTATGAGCGCGAGATCAGGGCCCCGATGTACCAACCACTTCTCACCAGTCGATATCTGACGACCCGGATGATCCCGCTGCTCGCGGTGGCTGCCGTGGCCTTGTGTGTAGCACTCGTGATCGTCGTGATTTCGGTCATGACCGGATTTCTCGACATGGTCCGCTCGTCCGGGCAGACGCTGATGGGCGATGTGGTCATCACCTACCCCATTCGGGGCATCCCACGATATGAGGATTTGATTGAAACGATTGTGGCTGATCCCGATGTGGTGGCGGCCACGCCGGTCGTGGATACTTGGGGACTGCTTCGCATGCCGTATCCGGCTGGCGATGCCAAGGAGAGCGAACAAGTACAGATCTGGGGCATCGAGCCGAAATCCTTCTCCGCCGTGACCGGGTTTGCCGACACGCTGCACTGGGATGCCGTTCCGGACAATGTTGCCCTCGATGTACAGCAGGATTTGTTCAGAAACCACGCCCAGTTGATCATGAGCGAAGTGCTTCCACAACTGGACGAGCAGCATCGAATCGCCCTGCTCCGCGCCACCTACGACAAAGATCTTTCTGACGAGGCGATGGCCGCGCATCTCGTGGGCATCACCCCGGACGAAGAGTGGTCCGAGCGAATCGGATGGTTTCTTCGCCACGGGACAGATCACGCAGAAGTACTCGGTGACGATGCCATGGCGAGCATTCACCGCCTTGAACCGCGGCTTGATGATGGAACCCGAGTGAAAGAGGATGGGCTGACCCTCTCGCGAAATGGCCACCCCGCCATCGTGTCTGGATTGCATGTCTCGAAAGCCAACATCCGCACCAGTACCGGCGACTATCAGGTTGCCTCCGACGGATATTGGTGGATGCCCCGCTTCGAAGGCACGCTCACCACACTGCCCATCGACAACCGTGGCGGCATGCTCGAACCGGAGAGTGTGGTGCTGCCGTTCGCCAATGAATTCGCCAGCGGCGTATATCTGATCGATCAAACACGAATCATGGTGCCGCTGAACATTGTCCAGAAGATGACACATCTGGACGAAGCGGAACTGGTCGATGAGGATGACCCCACGACCATCGTTGGAATATCTCCGGCGAGGGCCACCATGGTGCTCGTCCGTGGACGAAACGGTTTCGATCCGGTCGCACTACGGGATATCGTGCGATCTTCATATCACGAATTCGAGGCTCGCTGCGAGGCCGCCGATCTGCCTGAGTTGGAGCGGCCGCCATCACTGAGCAGAGATCCGGGACTCGACATCCTGACCTGGGAGGAACAGAACGCCGCCTTCATCGGCCCTGTTGAGAAGGAACGTGAGCTGATGCGGACGCTGTTCTCGATCGTCTATTTTGTATGTGGGGCGTTGATCGTGGCGATTTTCTGGGCGATTGTGTACGAGAAGACCCGCGA
>JASMMN010000026.1 GCA_030748155.1 Phycisphaerales bacterium | reverse complement strand
ATCCGATTCGTGGAACTGATGTCGGCATCGCCGATATCTACCCTCCTGTAGGATTGCCGGTCATGACACTTGCTTGGAAGGCAGCCGAGAAGGGATACGATGAGGCGCTGGTGGAGGATGATGCCGCCCGAGGTCTCTATCGATCCGTGATCGACACGTTGGGCGGACTCGATGACGACGAAGTGCGTCGCCGCGAGCGGCTTCAGCAGGTGTCACTGGTCAACCAAGGCATCACGTTCACGGTGTATGGCGGCGAGAAGGGGGCCGAGCGGATTTTTCCATTCGACTTCGTGCCGCGGATCATCGGCTCAGATGAGTGGATGGCACTGGAGGCGGGTCTGATTCAGCGAGTCACGGCTCTGAATCTCTTTCTGGAAGATGTGTACGGCGACCAGCGTTGTCTGCGGGCGGGCGTTGTTCCATTCGACTTGGCGCTCTCTCGCAGCGCCTTTCGCCGTGAACTCGTCGGCACACGCCCTCGTCACGGCATCTTCACTCACATCGCCGGCATCGATCTGCTGCGTGATGAGCAGGGTGGTTTTCTGGTACTCGAGGACAACTGCCGCTGTCCGAGCGGTGTGTCGTACGTGCTGGAGAATCGGAACTTGCTCTCCCGCGTCTTTCCAGAGATCTTCGCCAGATATGGGGTGCGACCGGTTGATCTGTATCCACAAATGCTGCTGGAGGTGCTGAAGTTCGCAGCACCACGCGGACGAGAACGTCCGTCCGTCGCAGTCCTGACGCCGGGGCTGAACAACAGCGCCTACTTTGAGCACTCTTTCCTCGCTCGGGAGATGGGGGTGCCGCTGGTGGAGGGGCGAGATCTCATCGTCGAGAACGATCAGGTATCGATGCGAACGACCCGCGGTCGTCAGCGGGTCGATGTGCTGTATCGGCGGGTCGACGATGAATTCATCGATCCGGTCGTGTTCAATTCGACAAGTCTGCTCGGCGTGCCGGGGCTCATTCATGCATGGCGGGCGGGTAACGTCACAATCGCCAACGCCCCTGGGGCAGGCGTTGCGGACGACAAGTCCATCTACCCCTACATGCCGGATATCGTGAGGTTCTTCTTGGACGAAGATCCGTTGTTGGCTCAGGTGCATACATGGATCGGGCGACGGCCCGATGAAGCGCAGTACATTCGTGAGCATCTATCCGAACTCGTGGTGAAACTGACTGGCGGAGCCGGTGGGTATGGAATGCTCGTCGGCCCAAGCGCCACGCGGGAGGAGATTGCCCGCTTCGCGGAATCCTTCGACGCCGATCCGGGCGCGTACATCGCGCAGCCACTGGTCGAGTTCTCGTCACACCCGACGTGGATGGGTGATGAATTCGCTCCGCGGCGGGTGGACATGCGCCCCTTCGTGTTGTACGGCGAGTCGATTCGTGTATTGCCCGGAGGGTTGACACGGGTCGCCATGGAGGAGGGGTCCTATGTGGTGAATTCGTCCCAAGGCGGCGGCAGCAAGGACACATGGGTGCTGGCGGAGGAGCTTGTTCCATGAGCACGCTGCTTTCCCGCTCGGCAGAGAACATCTACTGGATGGGTCGATACCTTGAGCGGGCAGCGAACCTCTGCCGAAGCCTCTTCGTCGCTGAGCAGTTGACCGTCGAAATTCGGGGATTGGCTCCGGAACAGGCTGTTGACTTCTGGTCCGGGTTTCAGCATGTGTATCCCGGTTCAACGGCGACCGAGGCATTCACGGATGTCGATGACGCAAGGATGTTCGGACTGCATTCGTATCTGCTCGGCACAAACAACACACTCTCTGTCGTGTCATCCATTCATAACGCTCGCGAGAATGCACGTGCCATCCGGGAGTACCTCACTCGCGAAGTATTCGAGCAGATCAATGAGTGCTGGTTGCATCTGGATGCCGGTCTTCGTGGCGAAGAGCGGCCCGATACGCTGCTTGGGCAGGTACAAGAGGCGGTCTTCGGGATCGGCGGTGCGACCGGTCGGACGCTGATCCGAGACGAGGCGTGGACATTCCTTGATCTCGGCGTCATGCTCGAGCGTGTCTATCGCGTCCTCCTCCTGCTGCGGCACCGCATCCCGCTTCTGATCCGAACGCCATCGGATGTGGATATCCCTGTGCATCACGCGGTTCTTCGCTCGGTTCTGCGTTCGGCGGGTTCGCTGGAGAACTACCGTCGGGTACAGGGTGTCGAGTTGACACCTCAGTCGGTGGCCGGTTTCCTGATGTTCAATACACAGACGCCCCACAGTGTGGCCTTCGGCGTGGCGCACATGCAGAGCGACCTATTGGAGATCGAACGGGGCGGCGTCCTGACGGAATCAGCTAGGCTCGTCGGACGCATGGCTTCTCAGATCCGCTACGAGGAGCAGGAACTGCTCGGTCGTCACGACTTCGCGGCAGTGTGTGGCGGTCTGGCCGCGGAGGTCACGCATATTCACGAATCCCTGACCAGACTGTATTTCACGGTGTAGCCCATGCTGCTTGAGATCACCCATCGCCATCAGTTTCAGTACTCCGCTTTCGTGCGGGAGTCGCACATGGAGATCCGCGTAGAACCTCGGACGCAGGAGAGCCAGACGCTGCACGACTTCGAACTGGCAATCGGTCCGCATGCGCAGCCAAGTCGCCATGAAGACTGGCTTGGAAACGCCATGCATTGGTTTTCGATTACGGATTACCACGACCGCGTTGAAGTCGCGTGCCGATGTCTGGTGGAGACAAGTGAGGCCGCGAACGATCCGACGAGCCTTCCAGACCTCGTATCTGAATTGGAGCCGACACTCGCCGATTGGGACTTCCTTCAATTTGGCGGTCCGGTGATCAAGAGCGATCGCCTGCGAAAGTTCTCCGACCAACTGGAACTGCCCGATTGTCCGACGGTGGGCGGAATGATCGAGCGATTGGCCACGGCACTGGGTGAGCAACTCGACTATCGACCTCAGGTGACGCACGCCCATTCGACCAGTGACGATGCGCTCGCTGCAGGAGCCGGCGTCTGCCAGGACTTTTCTCATATTGCGCTGGGGCTGCTTCGTTTGAATGGGGTTCCCTGTCGGTATGTGAATGGCTACCTGCATGTCGAGAACCCAGTCAAGCCGTCTGAAAGTCATGCGTGGATCGAAGTGTGGTCGCCCTCGGTCGGCTGGGTCGGGTTCGACCCGACGCACGCGTGCAGCATCGGCGAGTCGTATGTGGTGATCGCCTACGGGAGAACCTATGCCGATGTGCCGCCGAATCGCGGCATTTTCCGCGGCGCGGCAGAGGAGGCCTTGACGGTGGAAGTGCAGACCACCCCCGTCGAGCGTCGTGAACGACACCATGTCGCGGATCCACTCATCATGGAAGTCCCGGTGTTCGCCGAACCTCCCGACCATCAAGCAGTCCACGAGCAGCGGGCCGACGAGGCTGCCGCGCAACAGCAGCAGCAGTAGGCCGGGGGCTTTGTCGCTGACAGCCGGAAGTCGGCGAGCACTCCTGATCGATTTCATTGAATGCCCCCAAAAACAGCCCCCGGCGTGAAGCCGGGGGCTGCTGGGAACAAGAACAGGTTGGACCAGATCAATCCATGGAGAATCGATACTCGGACAGACCGCTGGCACAGGTCCACGCGGTATTCCACTCGGAAGGTGCCGTCACAACGGACCAATTGCCCGCTCCGATCGTCCAAGTCACCTCGGCGATCGTACCCGGCGCGGCGAGGACATCGTTGTCCACCGTCCCCGCGTCGAGATTGACCAGAAGGATCACGGTACTCATCTCAGAGCCGATGCTGAAGTCGAAGGTACCGCCCGAGTTGACTGCATCTGAGACCCACCAGTCGAGGTCGCGGTAGGTGCCTCCGGTGGGGCCTTCGATGTACACCGAGAGATCACCACAGATCACGTCGCCCGATGAGAGCGGTGTGAAGGCGGGTGAGGCCATGTTGCTGCCACCGTTGCAGTCGGTCTCAGAGTCATCGCCGTCCACGAAGCAGACGCAGCCGTAATCGGACTCATTGACGTTGGAGCCGGTGCATCCCTCGTACTGGGCGGGGCAGGTGTAGGAGGCGCATGATTCGCCACTGACATACGTGCCGCCTATCGCGGCGCAGTCGGCCGGGCTCATATCGCCCGCGCACTGAGTGCCGACGCAGCAGGCTGCGTTCGCAGCAGCAGATCCGCTCAGCGTGACCGCATAGTCATTGTCGCCAACCGAACACGTGGGCTGGTCCCAGTCCGCTGGGGCGACAAAGACGGAGTAACTGCCGCCTGCCGGGAGCGTGACGGTCACTTCGCCTTCTTGATACGCCTCGGTAATGAAGTAGTCGACAAAGGCGAGCGCATCATTATCGACGACACCCATGATGAGACTCAACTCACCGCCACCGGAGACGGTCCAGTCGCCACCTGCCGAGTTGTCGAACAGGTACCAGTCGGTGTCTCGGTACGTGAGATCTTCGCCCGAATCACCACAGCCGATACAGGTGTAGACGGAGGCGAATCCGCAGATCGTTTCGCCATCGGCGATGCTGCCGTAGGCGGGCGGATTCGAGTTCCCGCCGCCATTGGGGTCACCATTCGGATCGGTGGTGTCCTCGTTGCAGGGCACACCTTCGTCGGTGGCACCGTCGGGGCATCCGCCCCAGCCGCAGAGGCCGTCCGTGCAGACCGTGTCATTGCCTTGGAACGTACCGCCGAAGGCTTCGCAGTCCGCAGGCAGCAATCCGTCGAGACAATCCGTGAATCCGATGCAGCACGCGCCAGCGGAGGGTTGCGGGCAGTTCGCGGCAGCACAGTCGATGCCATCGCCCGAGTAGGTGCCGCCAGCGTCGGCGCACTCTTCTGGGGTGCCTTCCATGCAACTGCCATCTGTAGAGCAGCATGCGCCATACTGGCACTCGGCACAGGTCGAGTTCCAGCCGAGCCAATCGCCCGTGCAGTCGGCTTCCAGCACGTTCTCGTCACAGCCGGCGATGCCGAAGCAGCATGCCCCGTATTCCTGGCAGTCGGCACCAAATGCACCGATGCCCGTCAGCAAGTCATCAACCGTCACGGAGCAGTCGCCCGCGGGGCTCGGCCAGCAGTCGCCCAATGGGCGGAACGTGCCATCGCCTGACTCTCCGAAGGAGCCAATGATCCCCAGCACATCATTGACATCAACGAGGCCGTCTCCAGTGACATCTGCCGGGCATGAGCCAAGTGGCAGATCGCACGGATCACCCACGCCGCCCATCACCCGAAAGGCGAGGTTTTCGGTGGCTGCTTGCCAGTTGTTCGGCATTCCGAAGCCGCCTCCCGGGTTGGCTTGCCAAGCCGCGCCGTCCCCGATAAATGACGAACAGATGCCGGTTTGTCCGTTGTTGGCAAATTCATTGGAAGGGATCATGGTGACCATCTGCGTGTCGGCGGTGAGCGCCCACATGCCATCGAGGCGGACCAAATCCCCGTACGCCTGACCGGTCCAAACCGAGTCGAGTGTGACGTCACCGGAACCGGTGGCATATCCGGTGAGATTTGCTGCTGCGTCCTCGATAGAGAGATAGAAGTTGACTTCTACTCCGCTAACCAGATCGATGCTGGTATAGCCATTCCATCCGCTGATGACTGCAGCGACCGATGTGGCTGCCAAGCCGCCACTGTTGTCGAAGTCGTCGATGGCGGCGATGTTATAGACCGAATAGGCCGCCTCGAAGTACTGACTTGCCAAGATGTTGGTACCGATGTCGGTTCCGTCATTGGCACCGACTTGATCCATCAGCGTTGTTCCAGCATGAACACCGGTCGTCACGGCGACCGCGCCAAGCAATGTGGTAGTGGTGGTGTACACGAGACCTACTCCTTCTCTGATTCTCTTTCCCACTGTGGACCCCCCAAACCGAGGGCACACAACTCACGCCCCACTCTACAAGGGGGAGGCCTTCAGATACAGAAAAACAGATCAAGAACTGAGATAAAAAAGCCCAGTTTCGACCGTCTCGTGGATAAAACACTGCCCAGAGGCGGTCAATGCTGCAGGGAGACACCGCTGACTCGACAGCAGCAGTTCGCCTGCCATGCCTCCCAGCCCCATCGTCAGGGCCCAGGCAGGTGCGGGCAATAGGGCAGGGCGATGGTACTGGCGGGCCAGTGCTGCAGTGAACTCGCGGTTTGTGACGGGGTTTGGCGACACTGCATTCATCGGTCCCCGAAGTGTTTCATCGCTGCAACTTCGGGTAATGATGTCGATGAGGTCCGGCATCGCAATCCAACTCACCCATTGCCGCCCGTTGCCGAGGCGACCGCCGAGACCGAACCGAAAGAGTGGTTTCATGCGGGCCAGTGCACCGCCGGATGCAGACAACACCATGCCCATCCGAAGCGTGACTCGCCGCGTTCCGATCTGTTCGATGGGTTCACCCGCCCGCTCCCACGCGTAGGTCAGTCCGGAGAGAAAGCCCTGTCCACGTGGCGACTGTTCGGTCAGAATCTCATCGCCGCGATCGCCGTACCAGCCGATCGCGGAAGCCTGCACGAAGGCGGTGGGTGGGTGTCCAAGTTGTTGCAGGGCTTCGACCAGAAACCGCGTGCCATCGACACGGCTTCGGAGGAGTATCTCTCGCCGCGATGCCGTCCAGCGGCGATCGGCAATGCCGGCTCCTGCGAGGTGGACAACGGCATCGAGCTTCTCAAGGCGAGGATCGGGCGTGAAGGAGCCTTTGGGGTTCCACCGCACCTCATCTGCCGCAGTCGGCACGTGCCGGACCAACCGCAGGATGGTGGTGCCGCGTTCCTGAAGGCGGCGGCGGAGGGCCGTTCCGATCAGTCCCGAGCCGCCGGTGATGGCAATTGTCGAGTCGGAATTCCTACGCGGCGTGTCCAGTATCGTGTCCGTCGTCGCTCATCTCCTTAAGACGCTGCAGGCCGCGGTACTTCCAGTTGTTGACCGTCGAAACGGGCACGCCAAGCGACTCGGCGGCTTCTTGATAACTCAGCCCGTGGCAGACTACCAGTCGAACGGCTTCCCGCTCGCTTGGCGGCAGCGTGTTGAGGCAATCCGTCAACTCACGACTGAGTTCGGGTGTTGGTTCGTCTCGATGGCCATCACCCCGGCGATCGCGGGTCTCGGCATGGGCCGCTTCGAGAAAGCGATTGAATCGCTGCCCGCGGTTGTACCGGCGTTTGATGAGGTTGTCGGCGATCTTGATCAGATAACTGATCGAGATGACATCGAGTTCCTCAAGGTGTCTTAGTTGCAGGAGGCGGGAGAAAACCTCCTGAGAGATGTCTTCGGCGCTTTCGGCCGGCAAGGACTTGCGGGCGAAGCAGAAGACTCTTGTGTAATACTGCTCGAAGAGGTCGAGCACGAGATCGGCGCGTTTTTGAGTGATCTGCACGGAACTGCTCCTCGGTGCGGCTCCCGTTGGCGGTCATGGCCGATCGGGGCTGGGCTGCTGTGAGGAAGCCTCTGCGTACGCGGCAGGGGCTTGCGGGGAGGGACGACGGGGTCGGCCGGGGCGGGGCCTGATGTGGCGGGCGGGGGATGTGGGCTGTCATCCGTTGGTCCGTCGCGTGTGGGGCCTGGGAACTCCTGACTTTCCGGATCTTCGATTCGGGGCCGCCAAGGCCGATCCTTGGCGATGCCCCATGAAAGGGTTCGGCGGGATCTGGCCGGCGGTTCCCCGACGGGGGCGATCCTTCATCAACTACTATTGAGATGTCCATACAGGTGTGTGCCCAGTTCGGACTTTTTGTCATCAACGGCAGTTTTTTGGGGTCCGCCGCCTCACAGAGGGATCGTGATGAATCAGACGGTGGTGCTTGGCGGCGGAATGGTGGGCGCCGTGATGGCCCTCGATCTGGCATCAGAGACGGGTCGGCAGGTCACCTTGTTCGACCTCGATCAGAAATAATTGGATTTCGCGAAAGGGCAGAATGAGGCCCTCCAAGTGCGGTAGGCCGATTTGTCGTGCCCTGACATGGTCCGGCGGATCGCTTCGAACGCCGACACCGTACTCGGCACCCTGCCGGGCCGATTGGCCATACCGCCCTTCAGGCGGTCATCGATACCGCCAAGCCCTCTTGCGACATCTCCTTCATGCCCGAGGATGCCTGGCAACTGAGCGAGATGGCCCAACGAAGCGGCACCGTGGCCGTCGTGGACTGCGGGGTGGCCCCGGAATGAGCAACCTGCTCGCTGGTGTCGCGGCCCATCGGCCCTCTCCCTGCCGATCAATCGTGATTCGAGTTGGTGGCCTCCCGATCGACCGCCACCCCCGTGGCAATACAAGGCCGGATTCAGCCCGTACGACGTGATTGAGCAGTACCTGCGGCCTGCGAGGATTGTCGAGCACGGCGAGATCGTTCTCCGCGAAGCATTGAGTGAACCGGTCTTGGTCGACTTCCCAGAGATCGGCACGCTTGAAGCGTTCAACACCGACGGTCTTCTCAGCCTGACCGAGACACTTGATGTTCCCAACATGCTCGAGCAGACCATGCGGTATCCCGGCCACCGAGGCTTCGTGTGGGCGATGCGCGAAACCGGCCTGCTCAACGACGAGCCGATCGAGATCAACGGCTGCATGGTGAGTCCGCGGGAGTTGACCTGCAGCATGCTCTTTCCCAAGTGGACCTATGAACCGGGCGAGCGGGACTTGACGGTCATGCGCGTCGAAGCCGAGGGCGACCTCGATGGCGTGCCGACCCGGTTGTCATGGGATCTCTACGACGAACTCGATCCCGCGACCAACTGGACCAGCATGGTCGGCACGACGGCCTCCCCTGCGACGATGTGGCGAGGATGATCGAGTCGGGCATTGTCAGCACGCCGGGCGTCTATCCGCCGGAAGCATTGGCCGCCGATGAGCGCGTACTCGACACGCTGCCGCGGGAACTCACGGATCGGGGCGTGACGTACCGGGAAGTGCTCGAACCGGCGTAGGCGAAGTCGCCATCGTTTCTGCTATCGCGGCTGCAGCATTCCAGCCCAGTCCGGAACCGGCTCACCCAGCATGTCATCGGCAATCAACTTGGCGGTGCCGGTGGCGAGCGTGACGCCCATCATGCCGTGTCCGGTCGCGATCCAAGCGCCCTCAAGACCGCGACCGATGACCGGCAGGCCGCTGGCCGTGCACGGCCGTAGCCCGCACCACAGATCGACCGGCTCGGCTCCACGAATCCCCGGCAGAAAGACCCGAGCGGCAGCCATCAGTTGTCTGATCCGAGCCGGGTCGAGCCGATGGTTGAAGCCTGAGAGTTCCAGCGTGCCCGCCACCCGCAGCAGCGAGCCCATTGGCGTGACTCCGACCTTCGGCTCGCGAAGCACCGCAGCGATCGTGGGGGCACCTGCCAATCGAATCATGCAGTGGTAGCCCTTGGCTGGTTGCATGGCCACAGAGACTCCCATCATGCGGGCGAGTGACTCTGACCAGACGCCTGCAGTCAGCACCAATCGCCCTGCACCCACGATCTCGCCGTGAGACATGACCGCCTCCCATCCGCCGCTGCAGCGGCGGATGGTCTCGACCCTGCAGCCAGTCCGAATGAGACCACCGAGCGAACTGATTTTCGCACGGATCACATCACACAAGATCGCTGGATCAATGCGCATGCCATCTCCGTGGATGACCGCTCCTCGCACTTCGGGCCCCCAAGCCGGGTCGCGCCGACGAAGTTCAGGCCCATCGAGGTACTCGGTTGGAAACCCAAGCCGGCTCATCCATTCTGTTTCCGCCTCGGCTTCCAGTTCTCCGGCTTCGGTCCGCCAGATATCGGCCAGCCCGGTCGCCTCGAGCGTGGCGGCTGGGCCGAGTTCTTCTTCAAGTTCGTCGAACAGTTCGCGGCTGATCCGCGAGAGGTGGGCCAGTACTTCCATGTTCCGTTCGTATCGCGATCGCTCACAGGCCCTGCGGAAGGCCAAGAGCCACAGCAGCAGTGGCAGGCTCGGCCGAGGCGGGATGTACAGCGGGCTGCGGCGGTCCAGCATCATGTGCAGGGCTTTGGGCGGTACCGCGGGTGACGGAATGGGTGGGTGACCCGGTGCGATCTGCCCGGCATTGCCCCGGGAGGGGCAGATGCGGTCGGGACCGGCGTCCAGAACCAGCACATCCAGTCCGCGACGGCGCAGCGTGTGGGCCGTCGTCAGTCCAACGATACCACCGCCGATGATGAGGACGCGTTCCGTCGCTGTGCTTCTCACGTGGGGCATGCTACGGTGCGACCCACGCCGGGATCAGGAGGCTGCGCATGGCATACGGAATTGGAATTGTCGGCGCTGGTGCCATTGCACGGGTTCACGCGCAGGGAATTACCGATGCGGGGGGTTCGGTGCTTGGCTTCTGCGATGTGGATGTCGCGAAGGCCTCCGAAGCTGCGGCATCCCATGGCGGGATCGCTTGGTCCGACACCGGCGAGATGTTTGCCAATGAATTGCTCACGGCGGTGGTGATCGCCGTTCCCAATGCGCTGCACGCACCTCTGGCGATCGCAGCGATGGAGGCTGGCAACGATGTGCTGCTTGAGAAGCCGATGGCAATGAATGTCGAAGAGTGTCAATCGCTTCTCGATGCCCGAGACCGCAGCGGTCGTATTCTCCAAGTTGGTTTCGTCTGTCGTTTTGCCGCCACCGTACTGGCTGCGAGGAGGCACATTGAGGCGGGGCGGCTGGGGCACATTTATCAGGCTCGAGCCGTGATGCTGCGGCGGCGGGGTATTCCAGGGCTCGGTCGGTGGTTCACCGATCGTGCCCACTCCGGCGGTGGAGTGCTGATCGACCTGGGGCCGCATCTGGTGGATCTGGCACTTCATCTCTGCGACCGTCCGCAGGTTGAGCGGGTCACCGCGGTGACGAGCAGCCACTTCGGTGCCCCACCGACTGGGTATCGCTTTACGGATATGTGGTCGGGGCCACCGAACTTGGGCGGACCGTTCAACGTGGATGATGGAGCGATGGCGATGCTGCGGTGTGAGGATGGTCTGAGTCTCACGTTGGAAACCGCGTGGGCCTCGCATCTTCCCGATGGCACCATCGCAGACGGCGTGACGCTGCTGGGCGAGCAGGGCGCGATGCACTTTGATATCTGGGGTGACCATGTGTTGATCGGAACACAAGTGGACGGGGAAATCGTGGACGTGAAGCATCCGATCCCGTCCACCGAGGGTTGGGGGACGGCCTTCAAACGCGAGCACGAGTGCTTTGAGGCGAACTGTGGGGGAAGCAGGGACGGACCGACTGGCGAAGATGGTTTGCAGGTGCAGGCCGTACTCGCCGCCATGTATCACTCAGCCGAGGCGGGAAGGGAAGTCGCGGTGGAGACCTGATCATGAGGCGGCTGCGGCTACCAGTACGACGGCGTCATAACCGGCGTGGGCCACGACCGCGACGGCGAACCCTCGCATGACATAGAGCCCCCCCAGATACAGTCCGGCAGCCGCAACGAAGGCGACGGCCCCGGGAGCCATCGCTGCCGGGTCGTGGTAGAGCGTGAACGCAACAGCCGTTGCCAGCACGGCGACGATCAGTCCTGTGGTCTGCTTGACGCGGAGTACGTCAACGAGCAGCCAGAGTACTGCTGCGACGCCCGCCATTCGGAATAGCAGTTCTTCCGAGAGTCCTGCGCCGATGGCGACCGCGATGGCGTCCAGCGTCGAGGTCGGCGTGATGGCTGGCTGCTGGTCCAGGGGGGTATCCCACATGGTTCCAAAAAAGGCAGCAGCCGCCAGGAGCGGGGCCGCCGCGATGCAGCCTTCCAGCAGCAGTATCGCAGGCTCGAGAGGTTGTATTCGCCACCGCTCGCCGGTGAGTACGTGCCAACTGAGCAGGACGACCAGTACGACCAACCCCGTGGCGTGCAGGATGAACACAGGTGAGAGACTGAAGAAGTGCATCGCCTCACCGATCTGTTCGTGCGCCAGCACACGGGCAGCCGTGAGCCGTGAGCCGCCAAAGAGCAGCGTCGCTTCCAGAAGGAGAATCAGCGGAAGCAGGGCCGCGAGGGTTGGAAGCGGACGGTGGCCGGTGGGGGTGGGGTGTGGCTGCTGTGAGTTCACGGGCACAGTGTCCCAAAAAAAGAGAACCCGCCAATTGGCGGGTTCAGAAGTGTTCGAGTACGAGGCCTTGCTCAGCCAGCGAGCGAGGTCTTGAGATCACGCAGGCGGCGAGAAAGTCGGCTTTTGCGGCGGGCTGCGTGGTTCTTGTGGATCGTGCTGGTCGTGGAGACTCGGTCCAATTCCTTCTGGACTGCTCGGAAGGCCGCCTCGGCGGCATCGACGTTTCGGTCGTGAAGGGCCTCGAGGAAGTCCTTGGTGCGATCCTTGATGATGCTCTTCCGCCATCGATTGCGGGCGCGGCGATGCTCGTCTTGGCGGATCTGCTTTTTGCGTGCGGATGTGTTTGGCACAGGGTTGACTCCAAGGGATGCTCGCCCTCGATGGAGGGATCGAAGCGAATCAGGAAGTATCTCAGGATCGGTGGGGGAAGTCAACTGAGCCCTCGATCTGAGGTTCTTCCAGCTCGGAGCATCTCTGCGTCCGTGACATCGACTCCGGACGTGTAGTACGATGGCCCGCCTCCCAGCGGGTGTAGCTCAATTGGATAGAGCATCGGTCTACGAAACCGAAGGTTGCAGGTTCAAATCCTGCCACCCGCGTGTGGCAGGGTCGTTCCAGCAGTCCTTTTGAACATCGCGTATGAGCCTCCTCTCGGACGCACTGCTCTGATGCTGGCTTGAGGCTCGTGCGTCATCGCCGGAGCGAGCGGTGATGAGATTTCGGGTCGCGACATTGATGGGGCGGTACACGCGGTAGCCAACAGACCTGCTCGCGGGGGCCTCCCGGAGTACCATGCTGCCGTGGTCGATACAGGGAGGCGCGATCCCGAATGAAGTGGAATCGGTGGTGTGCGGCAGGCTTGTTGAGTGTATTTGGATGTCACGGCTCGCCGAGCGGGGATCTTGTCCTGAGCGTTGGCGGTCGTGGTGACATCTTGCTGCCGTACACGGCGGGCACCGGCTACTCGTGGTCACTCGATCAGGGGGGAAGCGAAGGACTTACCTGTGTGAGCGTGTCGGAGTCCGGCACCAAGCCCGATACAGCGGACCTCCCGGGTGGACCGGGCCAGTCTCGGTGGTTGCTCAAAGGTCGCTCGCCAGGCACAGCGGAACTGCTGTTCGAATATCGCCGGCCATGGGAAAAGGACACGCCACCGGCCGAGACTCGCCGGGTGCGTGTGGAGGTTCGGTGAGAGGATTTCGCTCGGGCAGCGGTATACTGGCCGATTTGAACCCCATGACGGCATTCTCAATGACCCAGCCCGAATCAAGCACCGAGCGACGCAGCGAAGAGGTTCCATTGCCGGGACCGAATGTGCTGCGTGGGTGGCTGCGGGACATGATGCTGATTCGTGAGTTCGAGGTTCGCTCGATGCAGGCATATCAGAACAGGCTTGCTGGTGGCTTCCTGCATGTCTACAACGGGCAGGAGGCCGTTGCGGTCGGAAGTATCGCCACGCTCCGCCCGGACGACCCGATTATCACTGCCTACCGCAACCACGGACACGCGCTGGCCCGCGGTATGGCTCCGCGGGTGGGTATGGCGGAGTTGTTCGGACGCATTGGCGGATGCGCCAAGGGCAAAGGCGGTTCAATGCACTTTTTCGACGCCGAGCATCACATGTACGGCGGTCACGGCATCGTCGGAAGTCAGGTGCCGCTCGGGGCCGGGCTTGCGTTTGCGACGAAATACCGCGACGAGGTCATGGACGGCGGCCAAAGCAATCACGTAACGCTCTGCTTCATGGGCGACGGAGCTACCAATCAGGGTGCCGTACATGAGGCGATGAATCTTGCGTCGGTACTTGATCTGCCCGTCATCTTCATCGTTGAGAACAACTTCTATTCGATGGGGACGGCGATCAAGCGAGGGACGGCGGCGGGAGGGTGTCTGACCGATCGGGCTTGCGGCTATGACATGGATGCCACCGTCATCGAGGGCATGGATGTGCTGGACGTCTACCGAGGCATGAAGCCGCTGGTCGACCACTGCCGCACGTCCTCGCGGCCATCCTTCGTGGAGATGCGGTGCTACCGATTCAAGGGTCACTCGATGTCCGACCCCCGGAAGTATCGCACCCATGAAGAAGAAGAGCAGTGGGAAATGAGAGATCCCATCGAGTTGCTCGCCGCCCATCTGGTCGATCAGGACCAACTGACCGGCGAAGCGTTCAAGCAATTCGGCAAGGAGATCCGTGAAGAGATTCGTGAGGCGGTCAAGTGGGCCGAGGCGTCGCCACCGACGCCGATGGACGAGTTGTATCGCGACGTTTACACAGACAAATGGGGGTTGTATACCGGGACCTCGGTGCCCGAGTTCCTCAAGCGACGCAGCAGTGACCGGGAGGATGACAATGCGTGAACTCGCATTTCGTGATGCATTGCGTGAGGCGATGAGCGAGGAGATGCGCCGCGACGAGCGTGTATTCCTGATCGGAGAAGAGGTCGCGCAGTACAACGGCGCCTACAAGGTCAGCAAGGGCATGCTCGAGGAATTCGGTGCCCGTCGGGTCATCGACACACCAGTTTCCGAGAGCGGATTTGCCGGTCTGAGTATCGGGGCGGCGATGATGGGACTTCGCCCGATCGTCGAATTCATGTCGTGGTCATTCAGCCTCGTCGCGGCCGACCCCATTCTGAACAATGCCGCAAAGATGCTCTACATGAGCGGTGGTCAGTTCGGCTGCCCCATTGTCTTTCGCGGCAACGATGGTGCAGGCGGCCAACTCGGCAGTACGCACTCGTGGTGTGTCGAATCGCTCTACGCCAATGTGCCCGGTCTCAAGATCATTATTCCATCGACGCCCTACACGGCCAAGGGGCTGCTCACGCAGGCGATCCGTGATGACAATCCTGTGTTCTGCCTTGAGAATGAGCGGATGCTGGCGCTGACCGGGGAAGTGCCCGAGGAGTCCTACACGCTGCCGATCGGCAAGGCCGAACTTATCCGCTCAGGCAATGACTGCACGATTGTGAGTTTCGGTCGCCCGCTCTACTTCTGCCTCGAAGCCGCCGAGGAGCTCGCCAGAGAGGGCATCGAATGCGAGATCATCGACGGGCGCTCGATCACGCCGCTCGATATCGACACGATTGCTGCATCCGTCTGCCGCACCAATTACTGCGTGGTGGTGGACCAGTCGTGGTCCTTCGCATCGGTCGGCTCGGAGGTGGCGGCGGAAGTGCATCGCGTCTGTTTCGATGATCTGGACAACTACGTGTACCGAGTCCACAGCGATGATGTCCCGGCCCCCTATGCCAAGGGACTTGAACAGGAAATGCTCCCCAACGCCCGCAAGATCTGCGAGGCCGTTCGCTCCGTGACCTACAACGCGTAAGCGGCTCCGCCGAAAGGCTCGAACAATGCCCATCGAAATCACCATGCCGCGGCTTTCCGACACGATGGAGAAGGGGACCATCATCAAGTGGCACATCGCCGAAGGCGACGATGTCACCGCTGGCGACATACTCGCCGATGTCGAGACCGACAAGGCCACCATGGAAATGCAGGCGTTCGACGATGGTCGCGTCAGCCGGATCGCGGTGGATGAAGGTGTTGCTGTGGCCGTGGGAACGGTGGTGGCGGTGATTGTAGAGGAAGATGACGAACCCGCGGCCAGCGCGAGTTCCGAGCCGGCGGCGAGTCCGACGGAATCGCCTGCGCTCGCCGATGACCCCGTGGCTGCGCCTTGCCACAAAGTGACATCTGTTGCGAGGAGACTGGCCGAGCAGCATGGTGTAGATCTGAGTGGACTTGAGGGGTCGGGTCCGGGTGGTCGGATTACCAAGCGGGATGTGCTTGCCGCCGTGGGGACCAGCGAAGAAATGCGGGCCTCGGTGCCCCCTTCGGCGCAGGAGCAACACGCTCGGCCGGATGTCATCGAACCATCGCACATGCCCGTTCCGGCTGTTCCCGTAACGCGGGTGGCAACATCACTGGCAGGGACCGATTCGGATCGCCGCGAACCGGTCAGCATCATGCGGCAGACGATCGCGCGACGTCTGGTCGAGTCCAAGCAGGAGATTCCGCACTATCAGGTATCGATGGTCTTCGCGATGGACGCGATGATGGCCCTTCGCAAGGATCTCAACACCGAACTGGCCGATCAGGGTGTTAGACTCAGTGTGAACGATCTGCTGGTGCGGGCATGCGCCGTTGCGATGAATCGAAACCCGTTGATGAATGCATCTTGGGACGGTGATGCGATCGTCTACCACGGCGAGGTCAACATCGGCGTGGCCGTTGCGCTGCCGGAAGAGCGGGGCGGTGGGCTGGTCGTTCCGGTGCTTCGAAATGCGGACAGTCGTAGCTTGCGAGCGATTTCGGCGGAGACGCGGGCCTTGTCCGAGAAAGCCAGAACACGAGGACTCACCGTCGAAGAGATGGAAGGTGCGACGTTCACCATTTCCAATCTCGGCATGTTCGGCGTCGATGCCTTTACGGCCATCATCAACCCGCCCAACAGCGCGATCCTCGCCGTCGGCGCGTGCCTTCAGAAGCCGGTCGTGCGAGACGGCGAGCTCACCATCGGCTGGGAGATGAACGCTACGCTCAGCAACGACCACCGCGTGGTCGATGGCGCTACCGCCGCACGCTATCTCGGCACCCTCAAAGAGTTCATCGAGCACCCCGCTGCCATTCTTGTCTAGCGTGAGTTCGGTTTCTTGTTCCTGCGCCTCGAGACGGAGAGGAATGAGGTCGACGCGATTGCGTCGCTACGTCCCTGCCAACCGACGCATTGTCACAATGAACGAACGGACGGTCGTCTTCAGGATGATGTGTGTCAGACCAGCCCATATGAGCGCCGAGATGATGCCGCCGATAAGAAGCACCCACTGCAATTGCCCGGCACTTTCGGTCGAAGCGAGCATGGTGCTGCTGTTGGCAGCCACCAAGACCGCCGTGATCGGGCAGACGGTCAGTGCGAGCGGACCGGCTACTGGAATGCTGCTGCCAAGGGGGACGGCGCACAGGCCGATGATGCCGGCTACCGCCACGCTCAGCACGGTGGCGACCAGTACAGCGGAGACGGATCGGCGAACGCGAAGCGACCAGTGAAGCCCGACGGCGATGCAGAAGGCCGCAAATGGCACCAGTGAAATGCCAATGCCAAGCAGCCCGCCCCAATCTGCCAGTGGCCGGGCAGGTTGGTCACCAGATGCAGTCTCGACGAACGGCCCCGAACCCTGCGAGACGATCAGCGCGACCGCCGTGGCGGCGACCATGAGCAGCGGTGGCAACAGAAGGGGCAGCAGACTGCGAACAATGCCGAGCAACTTGCCCTGCAGGTACGCAGCAGGTCCAATTGGTGTCGTGAGTACCAGATCGAGTGTGCCCTGCTCTCGCTCGCGGGTTACAGCGGTTCCGGCGATTGCGGTCGCCGCGAGTGCCACCATCGTGACTTCGACAATGAGCATGGCGGCGAGCACGAGCCTCGCGGTTGGAAGTGATACCAGGCCACCGCCGATCAGGGCAAGCAAGACAACGCCACCGATAATCCCAGCCGCCGCCCAGCCCCACCTCGCCGATCGCTCAGCCCAACTTGCCGGGCTACCAGACGATGCTCGCCAGGCAATCGGGTTGCGGCCGACGGGGCGGTGGGGGCGGGCGGCGTGGTCGGTTTCGCCGTTGCGGCCGAAGATGGGCCCGAGCATTCGGACCCGCAGCACCGACCACGAGAGCATCAGCAGGGTTGCCAGGCAACTGGCCGCTGCGAAAGCGGCAACGGGGTGCCCGAGCCAGAAGGCCGCGAAGCCACCGGCGTATGACTGCGGTGACGCGATGTATTCGGCGGGCCGGAGTACAGCGTGCAGCGTCAGGAACGGGTTGAGCGGTGTGGCCCATGTGGTGCCGGTTGCGTTCAGGGCACCGGGCATTGGTGCCCGCCATATCGCGTCAAATGCCCACGTCGCCATCAGCACGATGATGACACCCGCATAGAAGGCCAGCACGGCGCGGCGCCCCCCTGTACGTGTTGCCGAGAGCATGACTGCAGCCGATCCGACCACGATGGCGGTGCAAGCGGCAATGCCGGCTGAAATGAGCACAGCGCGGGGACTGACGCCACCGAAGATCTGCAGGATGAGCAGGATCGGCAAGCCCGCCACGATGAGCGAAAGGACGAAGAACGTCCGCCCGAGCAGATTCCCCAGCACCATGCCCATCGATGAGAGCGGGGTCGCCAGCAGCAGATCCCAGGTTCTCGGAGAGGACTCTTGCTCGATCGCGCCCGCCATGAATATGGGCGTCACCAAACAGATGGCCGCCACCTCAACCATGGCGACGATTTCGAAAACGCCGCCACCAGCAGCCGCCAGAGCCCGCAGCGAAATGCGGCCTCCCAAGCTGGTCGTGAACAGCACACCAATGGCCGCGACGGCGATCAGGATGGCCAAATACAGAGTTCTGATGGTCTGATGCCGCTGTCTTCGCGATCCCGACAGCACGATTCGCTCCACCAATGGGCGGAAATGGGTCTTCGTGACGGGGCTGGAGGGGTTCTTGGGCATGGCGAGGGAGGGGGTTTGGGCGTTGGTAGGCGAAGGAATCGAGACGTCGTTATAGTGGATTCTTCAACTACTGACGGGTTCAGGGGCACGCGACGCCGCGGGCTTCCCCCCGATTTCACGGCTGGCCACGACACGGGTCGGACCGATTTCTCGGCTGATTGGGCCGACGCCCTTCGCGGGTGATATACGCAGAGTGCTGACAGGAGCGGTCATCGGATCGCTTGACCTGAATGGTTCCGGAGGAGGGGGAATGGAGCAGCCGCAGACAGCGGCTGCTCCGACATCGGTGGGGGTTGCGCCCCACCACCGGTTCGGCTCACGCCGCTGCGTGTGAGTCTGTGAGGTTCAGGACCTTGCACGTGTCGCTGCGACGGCCTTCGTTGCGGTGAGGGCTGGTCGGTATGAGGAAGATCCCATGCCGATGCATGACATCTGGTTCGAATCGTGGAGCGGCATGCTGCTTGCCGATGTGCCCTTCTTGCTGGCCTTTGACTGGACGGCTGCGTTCACGGCGATCGCCGGGATTCTCGTCGGTGGTGTGGCCGGTGCTGTGACGCTCAAGGTCATCGCCGGGAGCGTGATCCGGGCGGCTCGGCAGGAAGCCGAGACGCAGCGGCGGGCCGCGCATTCCGATGCTGAATCGACTCGGCAGAAGGCCGAACTCGACGCCGAACGCGCCGCCAAGGACCGTAAGGCCGAAGTGGACCGTGAAGCCGCCGAGGCGCGGGCAGAAATCAAGACTGCGCAGGATCGCGTTTCGAAACGGGAAGACACGCTCGATGAGAAACTGGACAGATTCGCGAGTCGCGAATCTGCGTTGGACAAGCGGCAATCGAAGGTGCAGAAACGCGAAGACGAGATCGCGGCGCAGGCCGAGGCCGTGGCGGTCAGAGATGCAGATATTACGGCGAAGCTGTCCGAAGTCGCGGGTTTGAGCCAAGAAGACGCCAAGGCGCAGTTGCTTGAGCGGGTGGGTCACGAGTCTGAAGAGGAAGCCGCTGCAGTCAAGCGGAGCATCATCGAGGCGGCGGAGTCCGATGCCAAGAAACAGAGCCGTGAGATCACCATCATGGCGATTCAGCGGTTTGCGGCCGAGCATGTCGCCGAGTCGACCGTGCGTTCGGTGAAGATTCCATCCGACGATCTCAAGGGCCGCATCATCGGCCGTGAGGGCCGCAACATCCGCGCAATCGAGCGGGCGACCGGAGCCGATGTACTCGTGGATGACACGCCCGGCGTCATTTCGGTTTCGTGCTTTGATCCGATTCGTCGCGCCATTGCCGGCGAGTCGCTTGCGAGGCTCGTTGCTGATGGCCGCGTGCATCCATCGCGTGTGGAGGAAATCGTCGCCAACGTCAAGTCTGATATGGAAGAGCAGATCTCCGAGAAGGGCAATGAGGCCGTCGTGGAAGCCAAGATGCGTGGCCTGCATCCCAAGATTGTGGAGGCAATGGGCAAACTGCACTTCCGAACGAGTTTTGGGCAGAACGTGCTGCGGCACTCGATGGAGGTGGCCTACCTCAGTCAGGTTATCGCCGACCAACTCGGGCTCGACAGTTCCGTCGCTCGCCGCTGCGGTTTCCTGCACGACATCGGCAAGGCGATGGACCACGAGATGGAGGGTGGCCACCCCGCGATCGGCATGGAGTTCGCCAAGCGATTTGGCGAGACTCGCGAAGAAGTGCTCAATGCTATTGGCGGTCACCACGGCGACATTCCTTCGACCAGTCCGTATACGCCGATTGTCATGGCAGCCGATGCAGTGTCGGGTGCCCGTCCCGGCGCTCGCCGCGAGTCGATGGAGCTCTATATCCAGCGTCTCAAGCAACTTGAAGACATCGCCTATGACAGCGGTTCAGTCCGGGAGGCCTACGCCATTCAGGCCGGCCGCGAGGTGCGGGTCATCGTGGATTCCGGCCGCGTCAACGACGACGAGGCCTTCATCATCGCCGACAAGATCGCCCGCAAGGTCGAAGATGAGATGACCTTCCCAGGTGAAATCAAAGTCACTGTATTGCGTGAAACGCGGGCCGAAGCGACCGCTCGTTGAGTGGCCTCACAAGGAAGAACAGTCATGCCCATCAAAGCAACGGATCTCAAGAAGGGACAGGCTCTGATCTTCGACGGCCAGTTGCAGATCGTGATCGACACCGACCACGTCAAGCCGGGTAAGGGACCTGCGTATGTGCAGGCGAAGATGAAGAGCGTCGATACCGGAACCATCAAGACCAATCGCATGAACTCGAGCGACAAACTCGAGGATGTCTCGATTGATCGCCGTACCATGCAGTACCTCTATGATTCCAGCGGTCACGGCAAGGGGCCATACGTCTTCATGGATGGCGAGTCCTTCGAGCAGATGGAAATCGACGGCGATCAACTCGGCGATCAGGTGAACTGGCTCGTCGAGAGTCTTGAGGTGAAGGTCATGGTTTTCGAGGGACGAGCCCTTGGAGTAGAGTTGCCCCCGTCCGTAGAAGTGGAAGTGACCGAGACAGCGCCGCAGCCCAAGAGTGCGACAGCCACGAATCAGCTCAAGGAAGCTACGGTCGAGACCGGTGCCCGCATTCGTGTTCCGCCCTTCATAGAGAACGGGCAGCGGGTCAAAGTCAATACCGAGACGGGCGAATATCTCGGGAAGGCCTGAATTTCGTGCAGCGTCTCTCTGAGATCAAGTCGCTGCTGGCGGAACGTGGGCTGCGCCCTCGCAAGCGATTCGGCCAGAACTTTCTACACGATCAGAATCTGCTGCGCAAACTTGTTGATGATGCCAATGTGTGTCAGGGTGATCTGGTGCTTGAAATCGGCCCAGGTACGGGAACGCTGACCGAGACACTGCTTGAACGTGGAGCCGATGTGATCGCGTGCGAACTCGATGAGGATCTCGCCGACTTGATCGAGTCGCGACTTGGTGGCCGCATGCAACTCATTCGCGGTGATTGCCTCGGTCGGGCGCGGACGTTGTCGCCGCAGATTGTCGATGCGCTGCAGGGTCGCCCCTTTCGACTGATCGCCAACCTCCCGTACCAGATTGCCAGTCCGCTGATGGTGGAGTTGCTGCTCAATCATCCGGCGTGCGGTGGACAGTGGATCACGATTCAGAACGAGGTCGCAGATCGTCTTTTTGCCGAACCGGGCATATCGCAGTGGGGCCCGCTCGGCATCATTGTGCAGTGGGGCGGGGAGGTCACGAGGCTGGCGAATCTGCCAGCAAGTTGTTTCTGGCCCGAGCCCAGCGTCAGCAGCACTATGGTCGCAATCCGGCCCCGGGTACTGCCGGCCGATATCAATCCCTCTGCTTTTGCTCGTTTCATCACGCAGCTCTTCACCACCAGACGCAAACAACTCGGCGGTGTTCTCGGTCGCGATATCGTGCAGCAAGCCGGCATCGACCCAACGTGGCGGTGCGAACGACTCAGCGTGGCAGAACTCGTGGCGCTGTTTCAGAAGGAATCATCTCGTCCTCCGGCTTCCGACTCTCCCCCGGGCGAAGCGGCGTCCTAGAACTTTGTTTTGCCGAGCCGCACGCCCGCGATGGTGTCGCCTCGGATCTGGTCGTAACTGACGTAGAAGATCAGGTCGAAGTCCGGGAGGCGGCGTGTCAGTGAGGCAGATACATTCTGAAAGTCCTGTTCAGAGAAGTTGTATTGCGGCGACACTGAGAAGGAGTAGGTCTTGGAGACTTCGTATTTCAGTGGAAAGCTCAGCAATTGCCCCCGGGCCCGCGTGACCATGTTGGGCGTGATCCAAGGCGTTGCGACGAAGTCATCCGGGACTTCGATGAATCGGTACGAAACACCGGAACTCATTCGGGGCGAGTGATCGAAGTTGACTGCGACCGCGGCGCGGGTAAATCCCTCAAGGTCGAGGTCCCACGTGCCCTCGCCGGTGAATTGAATCGCCTCGGCTGGTCGGAAGTCAAAGGAACCGGTGGCATAGTTGCCGAATGAGGACCACAGAGGATTCGCCTCGTAGAACCGTGGCGTGTACCACCGCCGTGTTGCGTCATGGGTGCTGAAGGTGGCCGCGATGCTGGCGCTCAGCCAGTCTGCGTCGTACCAACGCCCCGGACCCCCTCGCTGCGTCTGGAGTCGATGGCGCAGTCCAACCTGCACAGCGCCGCCGCGGGCCGTGGCATCCACGAGCGGGTCGTAGTCGGGTTCGTTGATTGGATTGAAATTCGAGCCGGCAATCCAGGCTCTCGCCCATGGGTCCAGCAGCACCCGCAGTCGGTTGATGCCAAGTGTTTCGTTATTCACGTCGTTGTACACCCGCTGAAAGGTCGTGGTGGTATGGACGCCGACGCCACCAATGCCGCGGAAATTCGAGTCGTCTGTTGTGCCTCCAGCAGTACTCTCGCTGGAGAGAAACCCCTGAATCTGGGCAGATGCGAACGGGGTTACCTGCACAGGGCCATACTGCAGCGGCATTGTGACATGCTGCATGCTGTCAACCCGGGTATTCCAGTCACCGACGATGCCCCGGAAGGCCAACGCGTCGGCGATGTTGTTAGTGGCGGTGAATCGTCCATTCACGCCGTTGAAGACACCGGTTCCAATGCCGCTTTGCGCAGCGGTGCCACCTGGAATGATGGCCTTGAAGCGGCTGAATGAAATAGTGCCGCTGTAGGTCAGCATGTCGAAGAAGTCGTCCCCGAATCGTCGATAACTGAATTTGGGGAATTCATCGAGCAGGAAGCCTTGTGAGGCCAGTAGCCAACTGTTCGAGATGAAGCGGTTCAGCGAGTAGTCCGCGAGGGCGGAAATCGATGTATTTCCACGGTCTTGGCGCAGATACAGGCTCGTTTCATATTCCCGGCGGTTTCTGAAGTCGCGTTCTCTCCAGGAATTGATGAAAGTTGAATCGGAGATCCACGATGCCTGCGCATCGAGTTTCCAATCATTCCCCATGTTGATTCTGTCCTGGAACTGCAGATATCCCCGCCATGTCCGCGGAACCACCTGAGTAATCCCAGTACTGAGGCGTTCCGATTGAGCGGTGTCATCGTGTATCCCCCAGAGCGAGAGCCCTCCGTGTTCGCCCGGGCGATTCCAATTCCAATCCAGTCCAAGTGCCGGTCCGCGTTTGGTATAGCCCGAAGTTTCCAACTCCAGGTGGTCCTCGCCGAGCGGCTCGAGTCCGAGCAGCGTGAGCAGATCCCAGGTGGCCTCGATGCCGACACCCCGGTAATTCTCGAAACTGCTGGAGACGGACTTCAGTGGCATGTTGTCGGCATAGCCCTTGAACCACGGCCAGTACATGATGGGGAGATCCCCCGCTCGAATGGTGTTGTGCACCCCGGTTACCAGCACGCGGCTCTTGGCCTGCGTGCCGTCTTCTTGAATTGTTCCGGGTACTTGCTCGATGGTCGCCGTGTCACATCCGATCGAGAGTGTTGGCGTAGCGAATGATGAGGCTGAGAGCCTGACACCGCGTCCCTGCCACTGGTCTTCAGCAAGTTGGCGAAGTTCTTCGGCGCGGGCGAATACCGGCACGCGACGTTCGCGGTCGTAGGTCCGCAGCACCGCATCGAGCATGATGGCTCGATCGGTGACAAAGTCGTAGTACATCCGCGTTGCCCGAACAACATAATCCTGGCGATCCGACTCGGCGACGACCGCGCCTTCCAGATAGATGCCTCGGACATCGTCGGCGGAGAGCGAGTCGGCCGTGTCTGCGATGCTTCCAGGGCTCACGTAGAGCACGGCACGTTCTGCAGAGAGTCGCAGCGCTCCAAGTTCATCGGATCGTCGAGTCGGGCGATAGTGCACAACCACATCCCCGTCTGCCAGTACGGTCGATTCGGTTTCACCACCGTCGATCGTGACGTGGTCTGCGCTGAAGGCGATCGTGGCACCAGGCTGCTGAAGCCACCTTCGGCTGAGGCGTGGGCTGGATCCGCTCGGCACCGCGACCGCTGCTGGGAGGGATCCGCCAGGGACAGGGGTGAAGCCCTCCGGGGGCGATTCGCGACCAACCACCGTCGGGTAGTCGCTCAGTGGGGGAAGTTGCTTCTGGAGGTCAGCGACATACGTGGCCAGTCGATCATCGGCCCGCTGCACCAGTGAATCGAGTCCAGTCGGTGGCCCCGGCTCGAGCAGGGCGACATCAAGTACCGTCTCGCCGCGAATCGTGCCGACAACCAACAGGTTGTTCCCGCTTGGTCCTCGGCCAACCCCTGCCGTGTGTGATGTTGCTCGTGGGATCCATAACGCGACCTGTGTGACCAGACCATCTTTGCTTGGAATACGCTCCAGCCACACCACGAGCCGGGGTCCTTCAAACACCCATCCCGCGATTTCGATTCGCGTGTCGCCCTGAAGAACCAGCCGCTGGGTCGAGCCAACACGCCAACGCCACCCTCGCATGGCCCGCATGGCGATGTCCCCGTCCCGCGGTTCGACCGGCAGAACCAAGCCACCGAGCGAGTCGCCGCGGCTGGCCGGGATCGGCTTTGTGCGTGTTGCGGCCAGCCCGGGATCGGTGGGGGCGAGCATTACCACGCCAACAAGGGTGAAGATCAGGTGCCGGAGACCGCGCCGCGGATTGGGTGAGAGATTGCCTCGCACGATGGTGGACGATACCTCGCCGTGGGCGGCATCGCCACCGGAAGGCTATCTGAACATTCCGGCAACAAAGGCGGGGGGGTCAAAGGGTTCTACGTCCTCGGGTCGCTCGCCGACCCCGACGAGTTTGACCGGGATGCCCAGTTCCGTCGCGATGGCCACCACGATGCCACCCTTTGCCGTCCCGTCGAGTTTGGCGAGGAAGATCCCGCTGACAGCGATCGCTTCGGTGAAGCGGTGGGCCTGCACGAAGGCGTTCTGTCCTTGCGTGGCGTCCAGCACCAGAAGCACCTCATGCGGGGCGTTCGGAATTCGTTTGGCCAGCACATCTCTGATCTTGGTCAGTTGCCGCATGAGTCCCTGTTCGGTGTGCATCCGACCAGCCGTATCGACCAGTAGGACGTCCACGTCGCGAGCGAGGGCCGCGTCCATGGCATCCCAGACAACTGCGGCGGGGTCGGCTCCGGTCGTTCCTCGGACAACGTCCACGCCGAGCCGATCGCCCCAGATCACGAGTTGCTCGACCGCGCCTGCCCGGAAGGTATCCGCAGCGGCCAGCAGCACCGAGCGGCCTTCCGCACGCAGCGCATGGGCGATCTTCGCCACCGAGGTCGTTTTTCCGACGCCATTGACGCCAGCGACGAGAATGACCAGCGGGCGGTCGTTCGTGGTAGCCAGCGGTGTCTGCTCACCGAGCCGCTCGGCGAGTTGGGTCTGCAGGAAGTCGATTGCCTCTTCGCCTCGGTCCATCTTGCCTGCGGCGGCATCACTCCGCATGGTGGCGATGATCTCGCCGGTTGCCCGCGTTCCGACATCGGCCTGAAGCAGGCAGGTCTCGATGGCGTCTATTGCATCTGCGTCGATTCGCTGTCCCTTGAGCAGCCGGTTCAGAGGGCTTCCCATTGTTTCGCGGGTGCGACTGAGCCCTCGCTTCAGGGCGTTCATGGTGGTGCTGAACAGTCCCATGGTCTCCCTCAGTCCGCGTGCTCTGCGGCGGCTGGATCCGGCGTGGATGCTTCGAGGTGTTGGCGATAGGCGTCGAGCACACCGTTGACGAAGGCGGGCGAGTCTTCGGTGCTGAACTCACGCGCCAATTCGACGGCTTCATCGATGGCGACCGCGGCTGGTACACGGCCAGATCGAATTTCCCATGCGGCCAGGCGAAGGAGGCCCCGGTCCACGCAGGGTTGCCGGTGGATTGGCCAGTCGACTGCCAGCGTCGCGATCACGGCGTCGCTTTCAGCCCGCCCCGTCCACGCGTCGATTGCCAGTTCGGTAGCGGGCTCAAGGAGCCGCTCGGGCACGCCACCTGCCAATAACCCATCGCGAATGGTGTCCGGTTCATCGTCTCGCCCGGCATCGAACTGGCAGATGGCCAGCAATGCGCCGCGACGGATTTCATGCAAGTCGTTCACGGCAGGCGATCCCACGAGAGCCCGCGAAGCACCACGGCCTGCTCGATGGCGGCCTTCATCGCGTCATAGCCCTTGTTGCCATGCTTGCCGCCTGCCCGCGCTTCGGCCTGAGCCATGGTGTCGCAGGTCAACACGCCAAGCGCGATGGGAACCCTCATGCTGGTACTAAGATTTGCCAGTGTGTTGCAGACGGCACCGCTGATCCAGCGGTCGTGCGAGGTTTCGCCCTTGATGACGCATCCGAGGGCCACGAAGGCATCCGCTGCCGGGTCGAGTTCCTGGCACATGTGCGTGATCGTTCCCGGGAGTTCCCATGTGCCCGGGCACTGGATCACCGTTATCCGACTCCCATCATCGCCAAGAACCTCGTGAAAGGCCCGCTGCGCGCCGGCGATGAGTGACTGCATGATCTCCGGATACCATGAGGATGCCGCAAGGGCGATTCGCAGGTGGGAGGGGTCGGGCTGGGGGGAGGTGGACAAACTTGGAATCCGTGTGGAGCAGGGCGTTGCGGTGAGAACGGACTATCGTACCGCGCAGCATGCAGGGAGCGGTGATTGGACATGAGTCGGATTCGCGATCAGCACATCAGGGGGAGTATCGCTTTCGGGGCGGCCTGTGATGCTGCCTTGAGCGTCGTGCTCACATCAAGGCTTGGCGGCGATGGTCCGCTTCCGATCTTGGCGATCATCGCCGCAGTCGTTGCGGCGTTCGGGCTTATCGCCTACGGAGCAGCACTCAATGATCTGCTCGACCGTCGGCGGGACACTGTGATGGAGGGAGGCTCGGCGGTGGAGCATACAACCGGCCCCAACGTCATCATCGTAGTCGGTGCCCTGCTGCTGGCGATCTTCGCAGCCATGGTGCTTGGCGAGGATGCGCCTTATGTGGCGCTCGTGCTTGCGAGCCTCTTGCTGTTTCACAACGCGGTCGCGAGGTTCATTCCGGCAATCGGCTTGGTAGTTCCAGGCGCGGTGCTCGCGGGCATCATGCTCGTGCCCGATTGGCAGATGCCGATGCCTGCTGCCGTGTGGCTGGCAATGACCATCGCAGTGTTCACATCGGTTGGAGTGCATGTACTCGCCGACAAGCGCCCCGTGCTCTCGCGGAGAGCCGTTCCCGTCGTGGTGCTTGGCTGGGTTGTGATTTCGATCGCCACACTCGGACTTCGTACTGGAATGGACGAGGCGGTCTGGCCCGACCGTCCCATGCTTGTCGTTCTTTTCTGGCCGATTATCGCTGTATTGGCGCTGGGTGTGGTGCTTCGGTGGAAGATCGTCACAGCCAACAGCCCGCGTCAGGCGGCGGCGAAGATCATTCGGTATGTGGCCCTGTGGCAGCCCCTCATTGCGGCTTCGTGGTGCGCCGGCATCGGTGCTTGGGCGGCAGCCATTGTGTTCGCGGTGCTTGGCATCATTGGCCTGCTGCTCGTTGGTGGGTACCGCGAACTGGCCGGCATGTCGGGCCCGGCGGTCCGCTGGCGGTAAGGGATCAGGTGCCGCCCCGAGGCAACGCCTACATCATCCGTTTGACGAGGCTCTTCGGCTGGCCTTCGGCCCTTTATCGGGCGACACGCCGAGGTAGGGGAGTATGTCGTCCACCAGATCCCGCACCACCGGGCCGGCGGTCGAGCCGCCGTACCAGGCACCCAGTGAGCGGTCGGGATCATCGATGACACACACGATGACGATGCGGGGGGTGTCTGCCGGGGCCCCGGCGATGAAACTCGACACATAACGATCTTCGTGATAGCCGCCTCCTTCGGCCTTGGGGAGTTGGGCGGTGCCGGACTTGCCGAACATCGAGTACGTTTCAGACTGCGCTCGCTTGCCCGTTCCTTCGGTCATCACCCGCACCATCGTGCGGCGTGTGAGCGAGGCGATCTCCGGTTCGAACACCGGAACGAAGAGCAGCGGCGTTTCGGCGGCGCGGGCTCGCGTGGTTGCTGTAGGCATCCGACCATCGCCTGCGAAGACACAGAATGCTCGCGCCATCTGTACCGGTGTCACGGCGATCTCGTGCCCCATCGCCACCGAGGTCTGGGTGTAGGCCGACCAATTCCGCTCGTTCGTGACGATGCCCCCCGTTTCGCCGGGAAGTCCACATCCGGTCGGTTGTCCGAAACCCAGCGACGAGATGAGTTCCCGCAGGCGGGCTCGCTTCATCCGCTCGGCGATGATTGCCATGCCGCTGTTGAGTGATTTGATCAGCACCATTCGCCAGGATGTGGGGCCACGGTAGTGCGCATCACGAATGCGGCGGCCGAATGATGTGCGGTGCGGCCCGTTCGAGGGAGTCTGGAGCACTTCGTCCGGATCCGCGAGTCCATCCTGTGTCGCAGCGGCCCAGACGAATGGTTTGAAGGTCGAGCCGGGCTCGTAGGGATCGGTGACGCATCGGTTGCGGCGAAGGCGGGGATCGGTATCCGTCTCGTTGGCATTCACATCAACCACAGCAAGCAGTTCGCCTGTGCGGCAGTCCATCACGACAACGCGGCCACCCGCTGCTCCGCATTTGATGACGGCGTTTCTCAATTGCATGTGAGCTAGCCGTTGAATGGCCAGATCGATACTCAGCCTGATCGACTCGCCATCGGCACCAGGGTCAAATCCATCGGGCGGGATCCACATCGTGCGTCGTTTCGCGTCGCGGATCGTCTGAAGGCGTCCAGAGGTCGGGTGCAGCGATCCGTCCATGGAATGCTCAAGCCCGGCGAGTCCCGAGTGTTCGAACCCAACGACGCCCACGAGCGAGGCGGCATCGAGGGCCTGCGGGTAATGTCGGACTGGCCGCGGCTCGAGGCCGATGCCTCGAATGTGTTCCGATCGCAGCCGCTCAACTTGCCACGGTTCGAGGATGCCGGACACCGGGATATACCGGCGGTGCAGGCGACCGGACAGGGCTCGGTCGGTATCGATGGCCGGAATACCGATGGCCTCATCGAGTCGGGCACCGAGCAGCGTCGGATCTTCGGCTTCCACTGGATCGGCAAAGACCCGCCAGCCAAGCGAGGTCGTTGCCAGCAATCGCCCACGCCGATCGAGCATGTCGCCGCGGCGGACGAGGGTGTGGCGGATGTTGGAATTGCCTGCGACTTCTGCGGAGAGTTGTGGACTCGGAGATTCCTGGAGTTGCAGCACCCGCAGCGGTATCAGCAGCAGACCGACTGTCGTTGCGATCGCCAACGCGGTACCCCATGAAGCGATCCGCAGCGATTGCTGGTTGCAAATTCGCTGTGATTGCAGACGAGCAGCATCCTGCCTCGCTTGTTCACCGAACGCCATTGGTGTCTGATTCACGCCAAATTGGCACCGCGGCCGCCCAGTCATCATTTGGTTCGACCTTGAGCATGCCTGGGCGGGCCAGCGACGCGACCTCGGCGCGAAGTTGCCACAGGCGGGCACGGTCTGCGTCGAGCGCGTGGTGGAGGGTGCTCATGTTGTGGATGACGGCGATCCGCTGCTGTCGCAGTGAGAGCAGCAGCAGGCCGGCGGCCGCGACGGCCACAATCATCAGCAGGAAGCGATTCCTCATGGCTGTCCTCTCGCCTCCGCGAGCGGGTACCGCAGACGGGTTCCGATGGAGAGCGTATCGGCGCTGCGAAGCCGATCGCGATTGAGTTCAAGCAACCGGTTGGTTTGTTTGGCCGAACCCATCAGTTGCTCGGCCAGTTCCGAAAGGGTGTCGCCGGGGCGAACGGTGTACTCCGCCATGGTGGGCGGTGATGCGGGTTCGACAGTTGCCGCTGTGACCGGAGCCGGTGGATCGCTCACTGTCAGTTCTGATGGAATAATCAGTCTGACGCCTTGATGGAGTCGATCTGGATTGGGCAGTCCGTTGTGCTGGGCCAAGGCTGCGGCGAATTCACGATTGCCGTAGTACTGCATCGCTATGGAGGACATCGTGTCACCCGCTCGGACGGCATGGACCGGGTCCGGCATGCCCGCCACGGCAGGAAGCGTGAGCGACAGATCAACGGCTCCGGTGGCAGCCGTCACGAGCGGTTGGTACTCGATCGGATACTCCCCGATGCCTTGCATGGGATCGTCAATGACGATGCTCCCGGGGGTCCCTCGGGTCACCTCTGCCAGATGGTCCGACATCAGAATGCCGACAACCAGCAGCATCGCAAACCCGATGACCAGCGCGAACTTGTTCTCTCGAGTCATCGCCTCGCGTCCATGCGTGGGGACCTCTCTCCAATCGATCAACCGGACTCCCGCATCCATGCGGGGGCGGACTGATCACTCAATTATCGACCGGACGACCCGCAGTCGCGCGCTGCGACT
This sequence comes from Phycisphaerales bacterium, assembly GCA_030748155.1. Taxonomy (GTDB): domain Bacteria; phylum Planctomycetota; class Phycisphaerae; order Phycisphaerales; family SM1A02; genus UBA12567. The sequence continues at coordinate 6,103 of JASMMN010000026.1, read as the reverse complement.
GCGCGGGTTCCGATCCTGCTCCTCTTGTCCCGCCCGAACCGCACCGGCGGAGACATGGGAAGCGAGCCCATCGCGAACCAGTTTCGTGAAGCACTGCTTGACCGGCCGGTCCTCGAGGCTGTGAAAGGCGATAATGCCGATCCTCGCGCCGAGGCGGAGCCAAGACGTGTCGTCCGCTTGCAGAGCCCGCGTCAGTCGATCGAGCAGCGTCTGGAGTGCTGCCAGTTCATCATTGACCGCGATCCGGAGCGCCTGAAAGGTGCGGGTCGCGGGATGTTGACGCGAGGTGCGGGCTCGGACGCCATAGGCTTCACGGACCAAGTCCGCGAGTTGACCCGTCGTGTGAATCGGCCGTTGCGATCGCTCCTGTGCAACTTTTTGAGCGATGCGGGCGGCGAGCGGCTCTTCGCCGTGGCGGGCAATGAGTTCGGCGAGGTCCCGCTCGGGCAGCGAAGCTAGCAGAGAGGCTGCTGTGATCGGGCCGGTCGGGTCAAGCCGCATGTCCAGCGGCCCGTCGTGGTGGAAGGAGAAGCCACGGGTCGGATCGTCGACTTGATTGGATGCGAAGCCCAGGTCGGCCAGCACGATGTCGGCGGCGAGCCCGGCCCCTTGTAGTGCTTCCGGGGCGCGAACGAAGTTGCCGTGCGTGTTGTGGCAGGTGATCCCGGCCTCGCGGAGCCGAGCATCAGCGAAGGCGAGATTCGTTTCGTCCAGATCCATGCCGACCACCGCGGTGTTCTCGGCCGCACCTGCGAGCGCGACCGAATGACCGCCGCGGCCGAGCGTGCAGTCGAGGATGACATCACCGGGCTGCGGAGCCAGCAGGGTGACGACTTCGTCGAGCAGGACGGGTTGATGGCTCAGAGGTGTGGTCATGGCAAAGGGTGTATTACAGCAGTGATACCGGATCGACATCGACGCTGATGCCCGGATTGCTCAGCACCTGCTCATGGAGCGCCATATGGAGCCATCGCTGCATCGTCTCGGCGCTCGCGGCGGTCATCAGGGTCTCTCGCCGGTGCCGCCGGCGAATCCGCGCAAGCGGGCAGGGCATGGGGCCGAGTAGTTCGCATGTTCTGTCCGGCGCAAGTGTTCGCAGCGTCTTGCTTGCCCGTTCAATCAGACGCTCACAGTCGGTAAGTTCGGTGTGCTCTGCCAGTACGCGAGCCATTCTGGTGGCGGGGGGCAGGGCGGCTTCCTGGCGGTGCTTCAGTTCGTCCCGGAGAAAGGCCTCGGTTTCGCCCGCCGCCGCCAAGGCGATCGAGCGGGCATCTGGATCCATGGTTTGCACGATTGCCAGGCCGGGGTCGCGGCCGCGGCCGCAGCGGCCGGTGACCTGACTGACCAGTTGGAAGGTCCGCTCGCTGGCACGGAAGTCGGGGAGATGAATCGACGTATCGGCATCAACGACGCCCACGAGGTGTACGCCTGGCACATCGAGTCCCTTGGCGATCATCTGCGTGCCGAGCAGGACGCGAATGCGACCTTCGGCGAGTGCCGAGAGCACGGCGTGGTACTGGTCGGCCCGCTGCATGCTGTCCGAGTCCATCCGTTGCAGCGTGTCATTGGCGACCAGTTCCGGCCGCAGGGCGAGCACTTCCTCTTCGATACGCTGCGTTCCGAGGCCCAGCCGCGCCGGACGTGCGCCGCAGTCGGGGCAGGTGCTGGGAAGCCGGACTTCTCGGTGACAGTGGTGACACCGCACGAAGCCGCTTGATGGCAGGTTGCCGGCATGGTGGTAGACCATCGTGGCATCACAGTGGAGGCACCCAAGCGTCCAGCCACACCGCCGACTGCTGCAGGTGACGTAGGTGGCCCATCCACGGCGATTCAACAGGAGCAACGCTTGATGTCCCGCATCAAGTGTTCTACTCAAGGCGTGGCGAAGGGTCGGTCCCATCGCGGCGTGGCGACCCTCATCGGCGCGGCGTTCCTCCGCGATATCGACAAGACGGGTTCGCGGTAGCGTGAGACCGGGTGCGCGGTGTGGAAGATGATGGAGCGACCAATCGGCACGCGACGCAGCGTTGTGCCAACTCTCAAGTGAAGGAGTGGCCGAACAGAGCAGCACCGGGCAGCCCGCCATCTGGGCTCGTCGAATGGCGACGTCGCGTCCGTGATACCGCGGGTTGGAATCCTGTTTGAAGGAGGCATCGTGTTCTTCGTCGACGACGATCAATCCGAGTGAGCCCGTTGGAAACGGTGCGAAGACGCCACTGCGGGCACCAAGCACGATGCGGGCGTTGCCGGCGTGAATCGCTTGCCAGTGGGCGTTTCGGGCAGCAGCGGGGAGGGCGGAGTGGATCAGCGCGATCTGCTGCCGTTGAAACCGGTGTGAGAGCCTTGCTGCAGTTTGGGGCGTCAAGGCGATTTCGGGCACGAGCACCAACACCGCCTGCCCGTGGGCAAGTACCTGCTCGATCAGTCGCAGGTACACCTCGGTCTTGCCCCCTCCGGTGACACCGCGGAGCAGATGTGCCGAGAAGCCTCCGCGCAGAACTTGACCGACAGCATCGATGATGCGGGTCTGGTCTTCGGTGGGCAGCGGCGGCGGGGTGGTATCGATCAGACGAGGCGTCCACGCGGTTTCGATCGAGGTGCGGCGATGTTCCAGCAGCAGACCCTTCTTGACGAGCCCGTCGATCGGCGTGTTGGTTCCAATTCCAGCGAGCATGCGGAGCGCGGTCCGTTCGATGGGCAACTCATCCCGGGTGAGCGTGTCGATGGTTTTCAGCACTTTTTTTTGCGCGGGACCAAGACGCGGCAAATCATCGGGAAGAATTGTCGGTTCGAGATATCGCTTCTGGACAGTGCCGATGCCACGTTTGACCGGCGCGGGCACCATGGCCGAGAGTGTGGGGCCCAGCGGCGCCAGGTAGTACCGAGCAATCCAGCACCCCAGTTCGATCAGCTCCGCCGGAACAGACTGTGCTGCTCGTTTGGCCGTGACATGTTTGATGGCGGCGGGCCCATCGTCCGGCTCATCGTCGCGGGCGACGACCCAGCCGGCGGTGGGCGTATTGCCCCGGCCAAGCGGAACGGTGACCGCTTCGCCCACCGCGAGATCCTCCAGTTCTGGGGGCAGGGCGTATGAGAGTCCCGTGCCCGCCACGTCGATGGGGCGATCAACCGCCACGCGGACCCAGCCAACCACAGGTTCGGGGAACAACTCCTGCACGGCTGCATTGTCTACACTTCGCGGCATGGCCGCTGCATCACCATCCGCTCGCGTGATTCTCGAGGACGGGGCGGTGTTTCGCGGCTGCAGTTTCGGGGCGGAGGTGGATGCTGCGGGGGAGGTTGTGTTCTGCACAGCGATGACTGGGTACCAAGAGGCCCTGACCGATCCGAGTTATCGTGGCCAGATTCTGACGCTGACGGCCTCGCATATTGGCAATTACGGGGTATGTGAGCATGACATCGAATCTGTAGGGCCGCAGGTGGCGGGATTCGTCGTGCGGGAGGCGGCTGCGATTCGCTCGAACTGCCGGTCCGAGCAGGATCTTGGGGCGTGGCTCGCTGGCTGCGATGTACCGGCGGTCACGGGGATCGATACGCGCGCGTTGGTCCGCCGCCTGCGTGGAGGTGGGGCGATGCGGGGGATGATCGTTGTGGGGGAGGCCCGGAGCAACCATGACGTGCTGGAAGCCATTCGATCACAGCCGCAGATGGTTGGGCAGGACTTGGCATCCGAGGCCGGTGCCGCCAGTCCTGGATCGTGGACCGACTCGATCGACTGCTGGTGGCCAGTTCCAGCCGAAGTTCCCACGCAGCCATACCGCGTGGTGGCCATCGACTGCGGGGCCAAGCGAACTATGTACCGGCATCTGGTCGCCGCCGGCTGCGTCGTGCAAACCGTTCCGGTGGGGGCAACTGCGGCGGACATTCTTGCCATGGAGCCCGAGGGCGTCTTTATCTCGAATGGACCGGGAGACCCTGCTGCTGTCACTGCTGGCGTTGAGGCACTTCGCGGGCTGGTCGGCAAGGTGCCGATGTTCGGGATATGTTTGGGTCACCAATTGCTGGCACTGGCCCTGGGAGCGAGCACGTGGAAACTGCCCTTTGGTCATCGGGGGGCGAATCAGCCGGTGCGGGATCTCGAGGCCGATCGGATTTTCATTACCAGTCAAAACCATGGGTTCTGCGTGGATGGGGACTCCCTTGAGCGGGTGGACTGCCAAGTCACACACGTGCACCTGAATGATGGCACGGTGGCCGGCTTCCGCCACAAGACGCTGCCGATTCATGGCCTGCAGTTCCACCCTGAGGCTTCACCTGGTCCGCACGAGGCGGCCCTGCTTTTTGGCACCTTCACGCGGGAAATGTCGACCCTTCGCGGGGGGTCGGTGGTTGCAGGCGAGGCCTTATAGAACTACCGTACGCCATCCTCTGCGCCCCTGAATTGGATTCGGCCCGGCTGCGGCCAAGACGCTGAGAGTCGCCTCCACGATCGAGGTTTGTGGGTGGGAATCTGTTCGCGAGTTTCAGAGTGGAGATCACCATGACATTTCGCCTGATCGGGCGTATTGAGATTTGGGCCTTGGCCACGGCACTCACCTTGGGGTGTGGTCTGATGGCATTTGCTGCGGCCGATGATGACGGGGATCCTTCGGACACTCCGGAGCAGGTTGATCTCGCCACCGAGCATGCGGCGAAGATCAATGCTGCCATCCTTGCAGCTCGCCGCCTTGAGCGGGAAGGCATGTGGCGACAGGCCGCCGCGAAGTATTCTGAGGTGCTTCAGTTGATGCCAGGCAACGAGCAGGCCAGCCGCGGCTACCAGCAGGCGATGGCGATGCTCGACGAGCGTGATACGCTCAATCCCGCGACGGCCAAGGGTGTCGGATCGGTTCAGCAGCGGTATCAGGAGCAGCGTTCACGGGCTCTTGTCGAGTTTGGCGAAGGTGTGGCTCGCGCCAAACAACTGCTTTCGCAGGAGAACTTTGCCGCAGCCGACCGCGCCATCCTCACTGCGAAGATCAAACTCAGTCAGCGGAAGCAATGGCTTTCACAGGGCGAACTGACCGAGATGAACAAGCGGGCCGAGTCCTTGATGTCACTGATCGGCGATTCTCGGGTCAACGCCCGGCTCGTCGCTGATCAGGCCGCCAAGCAGGAAGTACAGGCATCGAAGGTCGCTCTGGCGGCCAAAGAGCAAACCGAGAAGGCGAAGATCATCAACGGCAATCTCCGCCGCGTGCGGCAACTTCAGGCGGAACTCAAGTACCAGGAGGCCCTGCAGGTCATCGACGAGATTCTCTTCGTCGATCCGCAGAATCCCGCGGCGCTTGCGCTTCGGGACATCATTCGGACCACACTGATCTACCGCCAGTACAGCGATTATGAGCAGGAGCGGGCCTTTGGCGATGCCGAAGTTTCGCTCGAGAATCAGCGGCTCCAGCAGATTCCTGTCAGGAATTTCAGCGGTCCGGGCGAGCGTTCCATCAGCGGTCTGATGACCTACCCGGAGGATTGGCCGCAATTGAGTCATCGCCGCGGGACTGATGGTGGGTACATGATGCCGCCTGCTGATCGGGCGGTCTTCCGCCATTTGCAAGGCACAACTTGGAAGGCGGATTTCGTATATCCAACGACTTTCGAGCAAGCGCTGAATGTTCTGCAGGATGCTCTGGGAGAGGGCGAGCGGATCTACACAGACTGGCGAGCGCTCGAAGTCGACGGCATCGACCAAGACACCGAACTGGGGTTGGATCTGAACTTGCAGCCGATGGACATTGTCCTTACGAAACTGCTTGAACAGGTTGGAGAGGAAGCGAATCATCCCATGTGGGATGTGCAGGACGGCATGCTCATCGTGTCCACCAAAGAGGCTCTTCAGAAGCGTGTCATTCCCATTGTCTATGACGTCCGTGACCTGATCATGCCGGTACCGAACTTCGACGATCCACCAGCCTTGAACCTTGGCGGCGGCGGCGGCGGCGGTGGTGGTGGCGCTGGCGGCGGCGGCGGCGGTTTCGGCGGCGGCGGCAGTGGTGGTGGTGGTGGCGGCGGCGGCGGCGGTGGTGGCGGCGGTGCCTTTGGAGAGTTCACCGAGTTGGAGGATGAGTTGCTGGAGCAGCTCATCGAAATCATCAAGCGAAAC
>JASMMN010000025.1 GCA_030748155.1 Phycisphaerales bacterium | reverse complement strand
GAAATCGGACTCAATAAGAACAGCCGCAACGAACTGAGCGTACTTGAAGCACATCTGGACATCGCTCGCGAGCGGGATACGCTGGTCCTCGTACACACCCCGCACCTCGAAGACAAGTACAAGGGCACCATGCTCATCATGGACGCAGTTGCCAATGCCGGACTCGATCCCGATCGCGTCCTGATCGATCACGTGGAAGAACACACCGTGGGTGGCGTACTCGACCGCGGCTTCTGGGCAGGCATGACACTCTACCCCGATACCAAATGCACACCCCAGCGGGCGGTTGACATTCTGGAGCGTTGGGGAACCGACCGTATCTGGATGAACTCCGCCGGCGACTGGGGCGACTCCGATCCGCTCGCGGTTCCGAAGGCTCGTATGGAAATGAAACGCCGCCGCCACCCCACCGCCATGATCGAGCAGGTGACCTTCGGCAACCCGGTCGCATTCCTCGGCCGATCGCCCAACTTCGGCATCGATGCCTGACTTGCCCCAGGCCGGCTGGTGCGCCAACGTGCTGGCGGTGGACTCGATCGTGGAGATGGTGGCCGCCATTGAAGCGACGTCCGCCGCCCTACCGCCGAAGACGCCTGTTGGACTGTGGTTGACGGAGACCATGCTCGAGGAAAGCGTGCAGCCCCTGCAGCAGTGGCTGCGTCAATCCGGATGCCCGCTGATCGGAGTCAACGCATTCCCGCAGGGCACCTTCCACGAACCCATCGTCAAAGATGCTGTCTACATACCGGACTGGAGCATGCAGGAGCGGCTCGACTACACCGTTGACGCAGCTGCCGCACTGTCCGAACTGCTCGGCAGGAAAGGCGAGGGTGGACTGACGACCGTGCCGATTGGGTGGTCAGCGCACGACATTGATATCCACGCTGCCGCCGACAACATCCGATTGGCATGCGAGGAAATCGAGAAGATTGCAGATGCAACCGGCACACACCTGCATCTGGCCATCGAACCAGAGCCTGGATGCATTCTTCAAACCGCCAGCGAACTGGCCGGTTTCATCCTCAATCATGAACTCGATGATCTGGCCAGGCGAGGTCTGCTTCGCGCCTGCCTTGACGCCTGTCATCTCGCCGTGATGCATGAATCACCCGCCGAAGCCATTGCCACGCTGGGGCACGCAGACGTGTCGATCGGACGCCTGCAACTCTCATCGGCCCCTGAAGCACGAGGCGAACACTACGACGAACTGCTTGCGCTGGCCGAACCACGGTGGATGCACCAGACATCCATCGACCGGGACAGCACGCTCACGCTCGTAGATGATCTGCCCGATGCCCAGAACCTCGACCGCAGCGGAACATGGCGAACGCATCTGCATGTACCCATTCACCTCGAACACATCGGTCCGCTGCGTACGACCCAACGTGCCATTGCCGAATTGCTCACCGCAGCAGCAGCCCTGCCCTATCGACCGGTGGTCGAAGTCGAGACCTACGCGTGGTCGGTCCTCCCCGACTCGGCGAGGCGGTCCACGCTCGGTGATGACATTGCATCTGAACTGCGATGGGCTGCGGCCAGAATGCAGGAGGTGAACTGGTGAGTTCCGTCCGCGACTGGTACGTCACGCTGCGGGCCACCAATGTGCCAACGGTCTGGGCTGATGTGTTGCTTGGAGCCGGACTCGCCGCAGGCGGCACCGCCCTCGACTGGCCCCTCGCCGCCGTACTCGCCGGCATCTCGTGCCTGTATCTGGGTGGCATGGCTTTCAATGATGCCGTGGACATCGCCTTCGATCAGTCCAACCGATCCACGCGGCCGGTCGCAAGCGGTCGCATCTCGCCGCGGGCAGCGATGACTGCGGCATCGGCGTTGCTGCTCGCGGGGTTCACCTCCATCGCCGCCGCGGAGTTCGGGTCCGCTGCATCACGCTGGACCATGGACGCGGGCGTCGCCCTGGTCGTACTCATCTCGCTCTATCAGTGGACCCATCGCCGCAGCGTGATCCTGGCCGCCAGCTTCATGGCCGCCTGCCGCGCAGCGATTCCCATCATCGCGGCACTGGCCGTTTCTGGAGGCGTCCCCGTGACCGTCTGGGTCGCCGCGGCCGCAGCCGGTATCTGGACCGTAGGCATCACCCTGAGCGGTCGAGGCGAACGCGGAGGCGAACCCAACGCGGGCAGCGGCGTGGCGTGGTTTGTGGCAGCTGCGTTTGCGACCATTCCGATGACTTTGTTGCGACCGAGCGGCGATCTGGCCGGGATGGCGGCGGGGTTGCTCATTCTGCTGGTCGCCTGGATTCCGGCGGTACACCGACGGTACGCTGCCGGAGAAGCGGGGCAGGCCGTGGGATGGGCCGTCGCTGGGGTAGCCGTGCTGGACTCGGCCATGCTGCTCGCCGGTGGTCTTCCTGTGTTCTCTGCAGCCGCCATGGTGTGCGCGGCGATCACGTTGGGCGGACAGCGACTCGGTGGAGGCGGATCTTGACATGACACATCGCACTGCCATCATCGACCTCGTCGCCCTCACGGACGAACAACTCGTTGACATGCCTCGGCTCACCGCCCTGTGCAGTGGCGGATCCAGAACGCGGCTTCAACCTCAGTTCCCCGCCGTCACATGTACGAGCCAGACCACGATGCTCACAGGCGAGAAGCCAAGCACTCACGGCATCGTCGCCAACGGCTGGCACGACCGCGACACCGCCGAAACCCGATTTTGGCAGCAGTCCGATGGGGTTGTGCAGAGCGAGCGGATCTGGGATCGCCTGCGAGTGATCGACCCAACCATCACCACCGCCAACTGTTTCTGGTGGTATGCGATGTACTCCGCCACTGATGTTTCAATCACGCCGCGGCCGATGTACCCGGCCGACGGCCGCAAGATCCCCGACCTCTGGTCCTCTCCCGGAAGTCTCCGCAATGAGTTGCAAGCGACACTGGGGCGGTTTCCGCTGTTTCACTTCTGGGGACCGGCGGCCAACATCTCCAGCTCCAAATGGATCGCAGATGCGGCGCGGCATGTAGACACCGCCTTTGATCCAACCGTGCTGCTGGTCTATCTGCCCCATCTGGACTACGGACTCCAGAAGTTAGGTCCCGACAATCCGGCGATGAAGCCAGAGCGAGCGGCGATCGATGACATCGCTGCAGACCTCATCGAAGACCTAATGGATCGTGGTCGCCGCATCCTGCTGGTCAACGAGTACGGCATCATGCCTGTCAGTGATGCCGTTGCACCCAACCGACTGCTTCGCTCTCAGGGAATGCTGACGATTCGACGGGAACTCGGCAGGGATCTACTCGACGCCGGTGCCAGTGCCGCCTTCGCCCTCACCGATCACCAGATTGCGCATGTGTACGTCGCCGACCCGAATCGAACCTCCGAGATTGCTGCGTTGCTGAGTGATCTTGATGGCGTTGATGAAGTCATGCACGGCTACGTCCGCACCGCGGCCGGTCTCGACCACAGCCGCAGCGGCGATATCGTGCTGCTCGCCAGGGCGGACCGCTGGTTCTGCCACGACTGGTGGAACACACCCGAGACCGCGCCCGACTACCAACGCACCGTCGATATCCACCGCAAGCCAGGCTACGACCCCCGCGAACTCTTCATCGACCCGTCCATCCGCTTCCCCCGCCTCGCTGTTGCCGCACGTCTGGTCCGCAAACGGCTGGGCTTTCGGGGCCTGATGGACGTCATCCCTCTTGAGACATCGCTCGTTCGCGGCAGCCACGGCCGATGCGACCCGCACCTCGACCCGCTGCTCTGGTGCAGTGAACCCGTCGATCTACCAGAACGTCTGCCAATGGCAGAGGTTGCAGATCTCATCCAGCAGGTTGTGTCGGCCTGACTCAACGCCAGAGAAGCATCAGGATTCCAAGATCCGAGCGATCGACCTCGCCGTCGTTGTTCAGATCACCGCCCCGTCGAGCCTGCATGGTGGCGTCAGTGCGTGGGCATCGGGTTCCGTCGCCGCGGTAGGCACCCCCAGCAGCAAGGCAATCGGGTTTCTCGGCCAGCACGCATATGTTGCCGCCCAGATCACAGGCCCCGAGTCGATAGCCCGCCCGGGCCATTAGATCATCGCCTACCACCGAGTCGGTTGTCGTCGCAAAGACGCAAGCGGAGGCTGTCATCGAAGTGCGGAATCCCAGATACAGCGCCCCACCACGGGCACCGGCGCGATTCCGCTCGAAAGAAGAATCGAGCACTTCACCCGCCGACTCCAACGAGCACACGCCGCCACCTTGATAGGCCGCGTGATTGATCTCGAAACGACACCCTCGAAGCACCGGCGTGCTGCCTTTGGCGGCAAAGACACCTCCGCCGGAATAACTCGCATAATTGCTGACGAAGACGCAATCGATCATCGTTGGTCGACTCGATACGCACAATACGCCGCCACCCTTCTCAGCCGAGTTGCGCTCAAACCGGCATCGCTCGAAGCGAACGTCGCCACCCTTGCCGCAGTAGGCCCCGCCGCCGTTGCGGTTGACGGTGTTGCCTTTCAGAACGCAGTCGCGGAGCGTCGGCGAAGACCCAAGCGCCAGCAAGCCGCCACCGAGTGCTATATCGGATCCATGTGATCCCACATGCCCGCTGCCACCGGTAAGCGTCAATCCTTCCAATACCGTTCCCGGTCCCTCAGCGGTGATGCATCGCACTACGCTCTCGCCGAGCCCCGTCGCATCGATGATTGTCGTGGCAGCGCCGTCGCGGCCACGTATCAGAATTGACTTGCCCTGTAGATCGATGTGCTCTCGCCAGCGACCGGGACCGACATCGATCACATCTCCAGCCTTGGCCGTATCGATCGCATGCTGGATCGACAGCACTTCCTCAGGTACGCGAATGGTGCCGCCGGACGCGGCCACTCCAACAAAGAGGGCAATCATCGCGATCAAGTTGTACGCCAAATACTTCAATCCACTGCTCCGCATCGACGGCTCTGGTGAGCCCTCGCCACCCCAGCATGACTCCGCATTCGGCTGCGGTCACCCACCATCCCCGACAGATGGCATCACTATTCTCGCCGGCCTTCCGATCGTGCGGTCTGGATCGGCTGGTTGGCAGGCGAACCGAACATGATCCCCGGGTTCAGCCCACGTGACGAGACAATCTCGCCAGTTTATGCATATTCTCGCTCTCAAGCCCCTCCGCCCCATAACAGTGGACCTACAACGCTGACACACCCGCTTCGCCAAGCCTCAGCAACTCATCGCTTGCCGAATAATCGAGCAGTTCCGCGTATCGCGCCCACTCGATCAACGCCCGCAGCGTGGCCGCCGCCCGGACCGCAGGTTGCCGCTTTGCGAGGCTCGATTCCAGATCATCGCGATCGCATCCATCCACGCCCGACTGTTCGACGGCCCGAAGCACCCAGTGCGTCACATTGAGCCGCCGAAGTTGTTTCGCCAGCAGGGCCCGCCGATCAGAAGCGTCCTCGCCCAGCAGGCAACGACCGGTATCCGTCACGAGCACCGTGTTGCCTCGTGTGTCGATCAAGTCAAGCATCTCTCCGGCCTTGACCAGACTGAGCAGCCGGCCGAGTTCCTCCTCGGTTTCTTCGTCGAGGTCAAAGAGATCCATCGCGTCGCCGTGATCGTGCACCACCTCGACAACACCGATGATCTCCGACATCGTGACATCCGGCAGAAATTCAAGTCGTCCATCCGCAGCACCGACACTTTGATCGGTCTCCTCCAACTCTTCGCCCGCGACGATGGCAGCATGCAGCCTTCGGACCATCGCCTCAAAGGCCGGATCGTGGTACTCCCTCGGATGCGGCACTGTGTTGTCGATCACACACTCGACCTCCCCGGGCCGAGCGGACATGACGATGATGCGATCGGCCAAGAAAACCGCCTCTTCGATGATGTGCGTAATCATCAGCATGCTGTGCAAGCCAGCAACGGCGCGAGGCGTATCAACATCGCTGTCCTCCGCGCGACAGAGCCGATAGACCTCACTACGAAGCGTCTCGGCAGTAAAGACATCGAGGGCACTGAAAGGCTCATCCATGCACAGCAACTGCGGCTGCCTCACAAGCGCCCGAGCAATACCCACCCGCTGCTTCATGCCACCAGAGAGTTCCTTCGGGAAGGCACGCTCGAATCCGTCGAGTCCGACGAGTTCGATGCACTCTTCGATACGGCGATCGGCCTGATCATCCGAAAGACCAAGCCCATTGATTCCAACCGCCACATTGTCGCGAACACTCAGCCACGGCAGCAGCGCGAAGTTCTGAAAGACAATACTGACGCCTTCGTGTACCTCTTTGAGTGGCTCGCCGTTGGCGAGGACTTCCCCCCAGGTCGGTCTGATGAGTCCGCAGAGAATCCGCAGCAGGGTGCTCTTGCCGCATCCACTCGGGCCCAGAATGGCAAGCGTCTCACCCGGACGGACATCCAGATCGATTCCATCCAGCACCTCCATCGGTGGGGTGCCGAAAGACATGCTCACACCGCGGACTTCACAGATCGGGATCGTGCTGTTCATGTGCGTTTCCTCATGTCTGCAAGTTGAAACGAGTCGCGGAGAGATCGTAGAGGCGATGCCATACCAGTCGGTTGAAGATGATGACAAAGACCGCGAGCGCCATGGTGCTCGCTGCGAGCAAAGCGTAGTCGCCCTGATCTGTCGCCAACGCAATGAGCGATCCGATGCCCGCCGTCATGCGGACATCGCCCTGCCCCACGCCGGTCTGCACATACTCGGCGACGATCGTCGTATTCCAGGCGCCTCCTGCGGCGGTCACCCAGCCAGTCACAAGGAAGGGGAACATCGCGGGCAGATCGACCCGCCGAAGCCGGGCCCACCAGCCCAGCCGATAGGTCTGAGACATCTCGGTGAGATCTGATGGAATCGACGAAGCGCCACCCATCGCATTGAAGAGGATGTACCACTGGCTGCCCATCAGCATGAGTAGCGGCGCAATGAACCAAAAGGGGGTGCCGATGCTTCCAAGACCCACGGTGATGATGACGAAGTAGGCAGGCGCCGGGTACGACGCCACAACCTGGACGAGGGGGCCAAGCCACGCTCGAAGCCGCTCCGATCTGCCAATGAACAATCCAACGGGAATTGCCCAGAGTGACCCGATCAACAGCACGACGAGCACCCGGCCAAATGAACTAGTCAGCCCCCACCCAACATCCAGCCATCCACGTGATCCGCCTTCCGCTACCAGTGGAAGCGGCCGGACTGTCTGGATGAGCAGATACAACCCCCATCCAATCAGAGCCAATACCACAAGTACAAGCACCAGACGCACTGTCGAGCGAACGCTTCTGCCACCGCGCCACGGCGTCGACCGATCGCGGCGCGTGACCTTCATTCGTTCCACAATGGAAGCCGTTGTCGCAGCCTCTCTGGCGAGTTTCGCCCGCCGCCGAAGTTCTCGCCGGCGCCGCAGTACCCGAACCAGCGGTGAGGCCCGCCAGAGCGACACAACCCACGATCGCGGCGGTGTCTGGCCTTCCTGCTCCTCGATCTTGAACCGCTGCGCCCAGACCAGCAGCGGTCGGAACATCAACTGGTCGGTCCCGACGATCAGCACGATCAGCACGAGGCTGCCGATCCCGACGAGCCCCCACTGATGCGACTGCTGGGCCGTCGCGATCCAGGAGCCGATGCCGGGAAGCCGAAAATCTTTGCTGGCAAGCGTGAACATCTCGATGGTCGTCAGGAAGAACCAGCCACCAGCGAAGGACATCATTGAGTTGTAGATCAACGCCAGCGTCGAGCCCGGCAACTCGATACGAAAGAAGGTCCGCAGCATCCCGAACCTGTTGACACGTGCGACTTCGTAGAGACTCGGGGGCAGGCTCCGAATCGCCTGGTAGAAGCCGAAGGCCATGTTCCAAGCCTGCCCGGTGAAGATCATCAGAATAGCCGCCAATTCCAACCCAATCTCACTGCCGGGAATCAGTGTGATGAGCGCCAGTGTCACCGGCGGCAGGAACGAGAGCACCGGAATGGTCTGCAGGATGTCCAGTGCGGGAATCATCACCCGCTCGGCGCGTCTGTTGTGCGCTGCAATCGAACCCCACGTCAGCGTAAAGATCAGCGAGAGCAGAAAGGCGGCGAGACACCGGGCAAGGCTGAGCGCTGCATAGGCCGGCAGCGCTCCAATCGACAGGTCAATCGGTACTTCGCGGGCATAGACACCGCTGACCTGCCGCCCATAGAGCATCAACACCCCCAGTATGGCCAGCAGCAACCCCACCAGCACCACATCGCCCCCGACACCGGGTGTCCGGCGGGAGAGCCGGCCAAGATTGCCTGCCCCTACGAGGCCAACCGCCATCTTGTCTGCTCCTGCCTGAACGGTTCCCTTCGCGGATGCGGCTCGTTACCCTGTGCTTCAAGCGCCGTCCCCCACCACCATACCGATCCTGTGGGTCTGCGGACGGCGTCTCGGAGCCCGCAACTTGAACACCACCAAGGACCAACACCGGGCCGATCAGATCTTTGCCGAGGCGCTTGATCGCCCCCCGTCGAGCCGGGCCGCCTTCATCGAAACGACCTGCGGCGAGGACACGCAGCTCCGCGATGAAGTCACCGAGATGCTTGCCCATTATGCCTGCGCCGAAGATGCCCTGACCAAGACACGAACCACCCACCGGATCTCAGGACGTCCCGAAATCGAGCAGGTGGATATCCGTACCGACACCGGCCGCACGGTCGGCACATGCAGGCTCGACGGTCGCCTCCCCGATGACGGACTGTTTGAGCGGTGGGGTACCAGACGTCAGGATGACGGGCCAGCGGCGGTTTTGTCGCTGGCAAGGCAGCGGCTGTCCCTCGATGACGCCCGTCAGGTCGGACTGCACGCGGCAATGCTGCTCAGGCTGGACCATCCCGGGCTCCCGCGAGTACTGGAGGCCGGCACCGTCGATCTGGGACGTGGGCCCGAAGCCTTCTTCCTTGTCGAACGAATCGATGGTGAAGCAATCGCCGAAACCAGAGCCGCCTCCACTGGCGAGTTGCGGCGGCGAGTAGAACAACTCGTACCGCTGTGTGATGCCCTGCAGGAGTTGCACTTCCATGGACTGTTTCATGGAAGACTGACGGCTTCTCGCATGTTGAGCCAAGACAAAGGCGAGTTACGACTGGCCGACCCGGGGCTGCTCGCTTCGCTGGCCCGCGCGATTCCCGATTCTGCCGCCGCCGAGAAACTCCGCGACTACGGTGGTGCCCCCGAACGTCCCGTACTCTCGCCGCTCGCTCTCGATGGTCGCGTCGATGTCTTCGACCTCGGCCGCTTGATTGAGCAGTGGATCGAAGGACACAAGGGCCCGCTCGCCGTCGAACTTGGAAGGATCGCGGACAAAGCAACAGCGCATGATCGTCAGGATCGATACCGCAGTGGGGGCGAACTCGGCGACCAGCTTCAGTCCGTGCTCAGTCCTCCAGATCGCGGAAGCGAGATGAATGACCCGCTCTCCGGACTCACGCCGCTGACAGCCACGCTCCTCATGGTGATCATTGCGGCAGCCGCCTTTGTCCTCGGTGTTGCCCTTGATGGCTGGCTCTTTTGAGTTTCATCGGCGACGACGGCCTCGCATACCAGCCAACGCCAGTACAGCAAGTACGCCGGGAGCAGGAACGGTTTGAAGATCGATTGCCATTGCATCAAGGCTTGAGTGGGCACCGGCAGTCTGGAACATGACCCCGATTTCTCGGATATCGGCGCTCACGGACGACAGGTCGAAGGTGTAACTGACATTCGCAATAGCACCGATGCCACCTCCGAAGTCAACCTCTTCCCAATAGTTCATCGATACGTCGGCAAAGAGGAAGCCTTCTTCACCGCCTTCGATACCGTCGTTCCACACGAGCATCACCTGGTCATAGAGCAACTCGGTGCCGTGCATCGAGATGTTGGCGATCACCTGCTGCACATCCGCTGATGCGTAGGCATAGGCGTGGATGTTGAGCGGACCACCAAATCCGTAGATGTTGCCGTCTCCGCTGACAACCGCCCCATCTCCGAAGTTGAACAGCAGTGCCTCGCCACTGGGAAACTGCTCGTTGGTCGGGAAGTTGGGGCCGGTCTCCATTGACGCTGACGAAAAACTCTCCCAGTGATACCAACTGGTTCCCACCTCGCCACGCCAAGTCGGCGCGTCCTCGACGAGGAAGTCGCCAACAGCAGGGCCCGCGCACAGCAGGCTGGTCAGGACAACGGTTCGCAAGTGAAACATACTATCTCTCCTCATTGAGCCGACATGGGCTTCAGATTTGTTGGCACGTCAACCGCCCCATCCGCCGATAACCGACAGCAGGTCATCGACATCGACGGTTCCAGAATCATTCAGGTCGGCCGGGCAACACGGGCATCGGCCAAAAACTTCGAGGGTTGCAAGCAGGTCTGCGACATCCACCACGCCATCGCCCGTCACATCACCGGCCACACCACTGGGCGGCTCGATGATGACACTCAGGGTGAGCGATGCAGGCGATGCCACGCCGAGTTCGACCAGCGTGTTCTCCTTGAGAATCCAGTCTGGATAGTTGTTCTCCCCACCGGATCCGGGCTCGGAGGCGGGATGCAGGGAGGTGACCATGAACTCAATGAGCCCTTCGGAAAGGGCTCGCCGCAGGTAACACTGTATGTCTGGGTCATCGACTGACACGGCAAATCGAAGTGGTGTGTACGCCGGAATCAGATCGCCTGCCTGCACCCCTTCGGCAACTCCTGTTGCCCACGTGTTCGGGTCAAACCCGGTTGTGAGGTTGTTGGAGATATCCCGCGATCCACCCTCATCCTCGAAATCAATCGGGTAACAGTTCCGAACGCCCGGATTCCAAGCATCACCGAATGCCCCATCCTCTCCGAAGGACCACGGTGTCCAACCGTTCCGGAAAGCAACCCCACTGAGGTGCGTCGGCCGACCGGCATCCCCATCCGGTGGACCATCGGGCTCGTACGTCTCCCGAAGGTCTGTCGATGGGTCGTAGGGGATGTCGGCCGACGAGATGGAGAGTTCCAAGGCGCACCCACTGACGCGATAGGAATGTGGTGGAAGACCAACTTCCACATCGCTTCCGGTGATGAAGCCGAGCAACACCTGCCCGTCTCGATCATCGAATGGGTAGCCACTTTGGTAGGCAGTGAAGGTAGAGCCAACACCCCGCGAGCCAGGAGCCGCATTGAAACCGTAATTCCACCGGTCGAAGTCCGGGCTTGGCAGCACGATGTCGACAGCGTGGGTGGCGGCAATGAGCAGGAGAAGGTTGAGCATCAGAATGGCTCCTAGAGACGGGAGAAGACGGAATCTTATTGCGATTGACTTGCAATTGCAATGCGTATCTGGATATACTTGTCTTTTTCCAAGCGTCTTCAAGCCCGTGTCACGGAGTCGTCCCAATGCGTCGAACCGCCTTCACCATCGTCGAAATGTTGGTGGTCATTGCCGTGCTGGGCATCCTGGCGGGCATCATCCTGCCAGCGGTGAACTCGCTCTCATCCGCTGCCTCCACCACCCATGAGCGAGCGGCGGCTCGAGGTCTGATCGCCGGCTGGCGGCAATGGAGTCTGGAGCACAGCGGCCAACTGCTGCCGGGGCAACTCGATTTCGCGGCCCCGCTGCCAGCCTCCGAATCACCAGTCGTCTTCAATGGGACGCCAATTCCCGAAATCGCCCGCAGGCGATGGATCTGGCAACTCATCCCATATCTGGATGATCCGGTCGCATCGCTCTGGGTGAATGACCAGCGAGGCTTCTGGGAGCGGAACCTGCAGAACGCATCGGACCCGGCAACAGGTGTATACCTGACCACGCTCCATCCATCCTTCGGACTCAACACCGACTTCCTCGGTGGCCGGCAGTCCGACGCATGTGATATATGGACGCTGACGCAGTTCATTCAAAGTCAGGATGACGGCGCGGAGCCACTGTTCAGCGACGCGTTGGCCCGGGTCCGCCGACCAGCGGACCTCATCGCCTTCGCGTCGAGCCGCGGCCCCTTCCAAGATGGCACTGCCCAGCAGACGGTGCAGGGATACTGGCGGCTCGCCCCCCCATGGAAACCGGCCACTGGCGGCAGCAGTCCACGATGGGATATCACCGAGAACGGCCGCTTCGTGAGTCCGGAGCCTCACACAGATCCTGAATCCACGGGCGGCTTCCTCTCCCCTCGCAACGGACACCGAATCGTTGTCGCCGCACCGGACGGCCATGTGAATCTCCAGCCCTTTGAGGCAATGGGCAACATGCGACGATGGGCCGATGCGGCGACGGGGCCGCACTGGACACCGAGTCTGCCGTGAGGTCTTCGCCGCTCCGCGGCGAGGTGAACTTCGGGATGGGGGCGAGTGACGAAATTGATCGTGTGCCGACTTCTTCCTCTGTTTTTGGTCCAAACGGACCACAGTGGAGCCGGAACGCTCATTCCGCTACGCCCTACCGAGGAATCTGGTTGAATGGAATCCCGAGTATCCTGCGAAGCGGTTCTGAATCAGAGGAGATTGAATCATGGCCATGCTGCTGCTGCTTGTGGGACTTGTCGCTGCGATCGGACTCTTTGGATGGGCGTTTTCCTCGCCGAATCCTGTGGTCAAGATCGGGGGGGCCATTGCGGCCCTTGTGGTGTTGTTCCTGTTCGTGCTGTTCAGTTCGATCAGGCACGTGGCAGAGGATGAGATCGGAATCGTCATCAAACACTTCGGGGACGAATTACCCTCGGGCACAATCATCGCCACCAACAATGAAAAAGGGCCCCAGGCACGCATCCTCGGTCCAGGCTGGCACTTCTGGCTCTGGCCCGGGCTCTATGACATCGAAATCGAACCGATCGTCACAGTGTCCAGTGAACAAGTCGGACTCATCACGGCCGTTGATGGAGTGCCGCTCCCACAGGGACAAGCCTTCGCCGCCGAATGGGATCAGCCAGCCGACATGCTTCGCGCTGAGCACTTCCTTGCCGCGGGCAACGGCAACCGCGGCCCACAAGCATCGGTGCTGAAACCGGGCAACTATCGACTCAATACGCGGTTGTTCAAAGTCGATCTGACCGACGCAACCAATATCCCCAAGGCCATGGTCGGTGTAATCAAGTCCAATGTCGGTGAGTCGTCAACTGCCCTCGACGGTCAGGTTGCGAGCATTGTCGAGAAGGGCCAGCGCGGCATCTGGAAGGAGCCGCTGTACCCCGACAAGCTCTACCTCAATACCAAGGCCTATGAGGTCACACTGCTCTCAACCGAGCAGCAGATCATCCGCTACGGCATCGGACCTGCGGCCGCACAGGGTACGGATGGGCGAGAAATCGAAGTACGAACATCTGACGGCTTCACCTTTCCGGTCGATGTCCGCGTTGAGTTCCGTATCAACCCGACGGACGCGCCGCAGGTCGTGGCCGAGTTTGGCGGTGATGACGTCAAGTTGCAGCGGTATCTCGCCTCGGTCGTGCGAGCGATCTTCCGCAACAACGCCGAGAACGTGAAAGCCCTCGACTATGTGCAGCAGCGATCGCAGCAGGAGTCGTCGAGTACGGACACTATCCGATCGGAGATGGGGCAGGTCGGCGTCAGCGTCAATGCTGTTCGTATTGGTCAAATCGGCGATGAAGCCTCACTCGGCGAGTTGCTCAAGACGCAGACGGACCGCGAAATCGCGCTTCAGGAGCAGATCACGTTCCAGGAGCAGCAGCGAGCCGCCGAAGAGCAGAAGGCCCTGAGCCGCACCAAGCAGGAAGCGG
>JASMMN010000024.1 GCA_030748155.1 Phycisphaerales bacterium | reverse complement strand
ACCGACAACGACACCGAAGGCGAGATCTTCGAGGTCGTGCAGCCGATGAGCGAGCCGCCGCTGAAAAAGCACCCCGAGACCGGCGAGCCGGTTGTGCGGATCCCCTGCCTGCCCAACATCGCTGGCAAGTGGTCCGACATGAAGACCAAGTCATCGTTGAGCAACAAGAATCTTGATCGCCTCGGCTTTACCAAGTACGAGCGAGCGGGTGATGGTAATTACGAGAAGAAGGCCGGCGGCGGCCCGGATGTCATTTCGGCGGATTGAGCGCACCCGCTCGCCCCCCCTTCGCCGGGAGCTCCCCCGCACGCGGGGGAGCGGACCGTCATATTTCTCCTCCCCCACGCAGTGGGGGAGGTGCCGCGCAGCGGCGGAGGGGGTCGGCGAAGCGGCAGAGGGACCCCGCTACGTCGCCATCGCCGGAACATCCTCGGCCGTGGCCGCCTTCGCACGCATCGCCCGCCGGATCTTCTCTGGCGTGATCGGGAGATCCGTGATCCACACGCCGGTCGCGTTGGCGATGGCGTGGGCGACGGCGCCGAGGACCGGCAGGGTCGAGCCTTCTCCGATTTCCTTGGCGCCGAAGGGGCCGCGGGGTTCGTAGGAATCGACGATGCCGCTGAAGATGTCCGGGGCGTCCTTGATGGTCATCATCAGATAGCCGTGCAGGTTCGGGTTGAGCAGTTTGCCCTGTTCGTCGAACATCACATCTTCCATGATCGTTTCGCTTGCGCCCATGATGACGGCGCCTTCGACCTGCCCATGGACGGTCTTTGGATTGATGGCACGCCCGCAGTCGTGGTAATCGGTGAACGTGTCGATCTTGACCTTGCCGGTCTCAAGATCGACGGTCACTTCGCAGACCGCGCTGCCGAAGGAATACGCGGGGCTGGTCCCGACCGTCGCGCCCTTGTAGTCGCCGCCGAGCCCGTCCGGCGGCTTGTAGGAACCTGTTCCGACGAGCGGGCCGTTTTCGTTGAAGTACTTCCTCGCAACTTCTTCCCAGGCGACACACCGCGATGGGTGGTCACGCACGAACATCTTGGCGTCCCTTGCTTCGATATCGTCCTCGTTGCAGTCGAGCAGGTCCGCTGCATACGGCCGCATGGCATCAACGACAGCAGTGCCGGCCCTCGAGACGGCGTGGCCGCCCATGAGCGTGATTCGTGAGGAATAGGCGCCAAGATCAATCGGCGAGATGTCGCTGTCGCCGCTTCGCATCCGAATACGAGAGGCGGGAATGCCCAGCGACTCGGCGCACATCTGCACAAGCACGGTGTCGCTGCCCTGGCCGATTTCGGCCGCGCCGATCATCAGTACTGCAGCCGTGCCGTCTTCGGTGATCTTCACGACGGCGTTGGCATGTGGAAAGATCGATTTCTTCTGGAAGGGTTCGCGTCCCTTCTCGTGCGAGAGTTGCACTTGCCCTCGGTAGATGCAATAGCCAGCGCCCGAGACGAAGCCGCCGCATCCGATGCCGATGCCTTTGCCGGGTGGGAGTTTGCCGTATTTCTCGGCCCAACCGGAGCGTTCCTTGACTTCCCGAAGCGTCGCGCGGTATTCGCAACTGCCGATATCCAAGTCGTTGACGGTGATCGTTTCCGGATCCATCGCGTTGCGCTCGCGAATCTCAACGGGATCGATGCCGAGTTCGTCGGCGACCATGCCGAGCAGGCATTCGAAGGCGAATCGTGGCTGCGGAACGCCGTGTCCACGCATTGCGCCGCAGGCGGGCTTATTGGTCATCACCCGGTACCCATCGTATTGGTAGGCGGGCAGGTGATAGAGCGTTGGGATCATGCTCCCGGCGTAGTAAGCCGTTGCGACGCCGAAACTCGAATAGGCGCCGCCGTCGAGGTGAATCTCGCTCTTGAAGGCCTTGATTTTGCCGTCGCGGTCGACGCCGAGTTTGAACCGCATGTGCTGTTTGTGGCGTCCGCGGCCGTATTGGAACATCTCTTCGCGGGTGTAGACCATCTTTACGGGCCGGCCGATCTTCTGCGAGAGCAGGGCCGAGTTGATTTCCAGTGGCGAGGTCGCGGCCTTGCCGCCGAAGCCGCCGCCGACGGTGGGTCGGATCACGCGGATGCGCCCGAGCGGAATATTCAGCACGTGCGCCATCATGTACTGCACGTAGTGGGGGACCTGTGTCGAGGTGTAAAGAACCAGAGTTCCGTCAGGGTCCCAGGTGGAGATCGAGGCGTGTGGCTCCATCGGACACTGGTAGATGTGATTGCCGGTGAACACTTCCTCGCGAATCAGATGGGACTCGGCAAAGCCGGCCTCGATGTCACCGAAGACCTGCTCGACGTGCGTATTGATGTTTCGCTCGAAGCGATCATTGACCAGCGGCGCGCCATCTGCAATTGCCGACATCGGATCGAGGACGGCGGGCAATTCTTCGTACTCGACTTCGATGAGCGATACCGCACGTTCGGCGGTTCGCTCGTCGATGGCGGCAACCGCCGCGACCGGATCACCCACGTGCCGCACCTTCTCCTTGGCGAGAACGTCTTCGTCGTAGCGGGCGGGCGACACGCCATGCTTGGTGTCGGTGACATCCTTGCCGGTCAGCACTGCGAGCACTCCCGGAAGTGCTTCCGCTTTGGATGTGTCGATCCTCTTGATCAGACCGTGGGCGAGCGGCGAGCCAAGAAGTTTTCCGTAGGCCATGTTCGGCAGGAAGATGTCGGCGGTGTACTGAGCGCGACCGGTGACTTTGTCGGCCGCATCGACGCGGGGGATCGACACGCCGACGGTGTCGTTGTCCGGGGACTTCTCCGGGGCATCGCCGTCGTGATGGTCATGCTTGGCGCAGGTGCCGTCGGAGCGGTAATTGCCGCACCGCTTGACCGATCGCAGGATGCCGGAGTAACCGGTACACCTGCACATGTTGCCAGAGAGCGATTCCTTGATGTCATCGTCGCTGGGGTCGGCGTTCCGCTCGATCAGCGCGGTCGCCGCGAGTGCCATTCCCGGGGTGCAGAAGCCGCACTGAATGCCGCCCTCCTCCACGAATGATCGTTGCAGCGGCGTCAACACTCCGTCTTCCGCGAGTCCCTCGATGGTGGTGATCCTGCGTTCACCGACGGTGCCAGCGAGTGTCAGACAGGCGTTGACCGGCTGGCCGTCGAGCAGCACCGTGCAGGCCCCGCAGTCGCCCACATCGCAGCCACGTTTGGTTCCGGTGAGATGAATCTTGTCGCGGAGCACATCGAGCAGCGTGTCGTGAGCTTCGACTACGGCGATGTGGTTCTGGCCGTTGATGTTGAAAGCACGAGCGGTGGTCATGTTGAGTCACCACCGATTCGTTCGGTTGCAAGGCGGAGGGCTCGGGCCGTCAAGACGCCGGTGAGTTCGCGTCTGAATTCCGCAGAGCCGCGGATGTCGCTGATCGGGTCGGCCGCCGCCACGGCAGCGTCAGCGGCGTCGGCCCAGGCAGTTTCGTTTGGCGCTCGTCCGGCGAGTATGGCTGGGATGTTCTCAAGCAGCAGGGGTGTCGGGGCGACGGCGCCGATGGCGAGGGCGGCCTCCTGCATCATGCCCGCGTCGTCGAGTCGAATGCGGGCTGCCACAGAAGCAACGGCGATGGAGTTGCCTTCCCGAAGTGCAAACCGCTCATAGCTTGCGCCCGAGCGATTCGCTGGTGGCGGCACATGGATGCTGAGCAGAATCTCGTCGTGGCGACGGACGGTCGTTCGAGGCCCCGTGAAGAACTCGCATACGGGGATCCGCCGAACACCAGTGCGCGACCAGAGGTCTACGCCTCCGCCCAGCACCATGAGAATGGGCGGCAGGTCGGCGCAGGGCACCGCGCTGGCGAGATTCCCGCCAACGGTTGCCATGTTGCGAATCGCGGGGGCGGCCATGACCTGTGTGGCATCATGTATCGCCGCCCAAGTGCCGCTGAGGGGTGTTTCGTTCAGTCGTCCCACTGGCACGAGTGAGCCGATGGTCAGACCTTCCGAATCCGCAGTCAGTTGTCGTGCCTGATCGATGTTGGTAATGGAGATCAGGTGATCGGCTTCGGTTCGAGCCGTCTTGAGATCGACCAGCAGATCCGTGCCGCCCGCGACATACTCGGCTCGAGGACCGAGTTGCTCCATCAGCGCCGCCGCCGCCTCAAGCGTGTCGGCTTCGTGGAGTTGAATGTCGGGAAGGTACACGGTGAAGATCCTCCGTCGTGGTCAGGCGGTATGTCCGCAGATTCCGGCCAGGAACTGGTTGGTGATCTGGGACGCAACGACCTTGGGCGGGGTGGGGTGACTGGGGTTCCACCAGCGGTACAGCCAGTTGAGCGTCCCGAAGAGCGACATTGTGGCGACATGCAGGTCGAGCGGGTAGTCGGGTGGGTCGAGTTCGATGACGCTTGCGATGATCTCACGGGTCAGCCCGTAATAGGCGAGCCTGATCTCGCGGGCTTGGTCGTAGGTTTCGCCCCTGAGGGAGTCGAGTTCGTGCGAGCACACTTTGAGTTCTGCCATGTGCTCGGCGAAGTAGGTCACATGAGACCGGATCATGGTGCACAGGCGGTCGCGAGGCGATTCGACGCCGACCAACCACTCCCGTAGATTCGAGAGCAGCGAACTGAACACCCGGAATTGCATGACGAAGAGAAGTTGCTCTTTCCGCTCGAAGTAGTGGTAGAGACCCGCGAGGCTCACATCCGCAGCCTTGGCAATCGTTCGCATCGAGGCCTTTTCATAGCCGTATTGGGCGAAAACGTGGGTGGCGGCCTGGAGGATGTGGTCCCGCCTCGCCTCAAAGGTGTCCCCAGCGGCTGGAGAGACAGATTCTGCGGGTGGCGATTCGAACAGTTGATCGGCTCGTTGAGAGTCCATGGGGGGCTCCAGGGGGTTGTCGTCGGCGGCAGTACATATCATCCACCCTGTAACCAGTTCCGTCAAGGCCGAAATATAGCTTCTATTGGGGTTGACAGGGCCATTGGCGCTCCCCGATAATCAGGATGGTCAAGTCTTGATACTTGCGAGAGCCGAACGGACGTTCGAACGAAATAACGGGTGTTTTTCTGGCCCGTTTCCACCCCCAGCCTTGGAGTACACCGAGATGAGCATGTTTCCCACGAGAACCACCGAGTCATTTGACTTCCAGGAAGTCGACTACCAGAAGGACGGCTTCGTCGCCCGGATCACCATCAACCGGCCGTTCAACTTCAATGCCTACAGCACACCAGCCCTCGAAGAATTGGCAACGGCCTTTCAGGATGCCTCGTGGGACGACGGCATTGCCGTCGTGGTCTTCACCGGAACCGGCCACAAATCTTTCTGCACGGGCGGTGATGTGAAGGAGTACCAGTCCTGCTACACGCAGAAGCCACGCGACTATTGGAAATACATGTGTCGTTTCAAGGCCTATATCGAAGCGATCACGAACTGCGCCAAGCCCGTCATCGCCCGCCTCAATGGCATGGCGGTTGGCGGTGGCAACGAGAGCCAACTTGCTTGCGACATCGGCGTCATGGGCGAACACGCCTTCATCGCGCAGGTCGGCACGAGCGTGGGGTCGGTCGCCTGTGGCGGCTCGACGCAGTGGCTGCCCATTACGGTCGGCGACCGTACCGCGCGGGGCATTCTCTTCCTGAATCAGCGATACGCCGCCTTTACCAGCCTGTCGATGGGGCTGGTCAACAGCGTAGTGCCGACGGTCAAGGGACCCGACGGCGAATTCATCACGAAGTTCAGCGGCGACCGCACCTGTCTGGCCGACTGGAACACCGATCCCTGGGATACGCCCTTCGAGAATCGGGCTACCGCTGGCGACATCAAGAAGGCCCTCAAGGGTGAGGACGGCTACTCGATCGACTTCTCCCTCATGGATGAGGTGATCGACGACCTGTGCGACCAGATCGTCAACAAGTTCTTTGAATGCACCCGCTACACCAAGGCGCAGGTCAACTATTGGAAGGACTCCGCGTGGCACGCCACCGTCGGCCATGCCCGCGACTGGCTCGCCACGCACTACACCAGCCTCGAGCCCTACGAAGGCATGACTGCCTTTGTCGAGAAACGCAAGACCGACTACATCGGCATGCGGAAGCGGGCCGCCGATCCGAATGGTTCGAGCGAGTTTCTTTGGGGCCCATACGCGCAAGAGTGCGGTGAGTGCGGCGCGAAGGGCATGCCCTCGCAGTTCGAACACTGTGGCAGGTGCGGGGCGGTGTTGGCCGTCGCGATGACAACCTGACGGGCTAGCGGCATCACAGGGAGACGCATCGTGGCACACACACCGAGACGAGCATTGGTAACGGGGGGGTCGAGCGGCATCGGCCGCGCGATTGCCCAGTCGCTCGCCCGTGACGGTTGCGATGTGGGCATCCTGTACCTCGGCGATCTCACAGATGCGGACTCCGTGAGATCGTGCATCGAATCACTCGGTCGCAAGACGTGGGTGAAGGTGGCTGATGTCTCCGACGCTCAGCAGGCCACAGCCGCGGTGGAGGATTGCGCTGGCGAACTCGGTGGGCTTGAAGTTCTCGTCAACAACGCCGGCATCTGCCGCGATCAGGTGATTTGGAACATGACCGATGCGGAGTGGCAGGATGTCATCGACATCGATCTTACCGGCGTCTTCAACATGTCTCGGGCGGCGGCGCCCATCATGCGGGCAGCGAAGTATGGATCCATCGTCAACATCTCCAGCATCAACGGCATGCGGGGCAAGTTTGGCCAGACCAATTACGCCGCGGCAAAGGCTGGCGTCATCGGATTCACCAAGGCGCTCGCCAAGGAGTTGGCACGATCCACCGTGACCGTGAACGCCGTCGCGCCGGGGATGATCCACACGCCCATTCTCGATGCCATGCCTCCCGAGGCAATCAAGAAGGCGACCGAGGAGATTCTTGTTGGCCGCATCGGCACACCCGAGGACATCGCCGAAGCAGTGCGCTTCCTGTGCAGCGAAGGAGCGAGATTCATCACCGGCGAAGTGCTTCGGGTAGACGGCGGGCAGTACATCTGAAAAGGAATGATGACATGACCGACTACCAGTACTTCACATGCGACATTTCCGGCGGCGTCGCCACGGTCACCATGAACCTTCCCCCGTTGAACGTCATGGACAACCCCATGATGTCCGAGTTCAACACACTCCTTGACACTCTGGTCGTGGACGACACCTTGTCTGCAATCGTGATTGCCGCCGAAGGCAAGGCCTTCAGCGCGGGCGTGGACGTCGCGGATCACACGGCTGAGAAGGTTCGTGACATGATCGAGCAATTCCACGGCATCTTTCGCCGGCTCGCGTCCACCGATGCGCTCACCATTGCGGCCGTTCAGGGTGCTGCGCTCGGTGGCGGATGCGAACTCGCCTGCTTCTGTGACATCGTGCTCGCCTCGGAGCGGGCCAAGTTCGGGCAGCCTGAAGTTCATGTTGGCGTCTTCCCACCGGTCGCTGCGGTGGTGTTGCCGTCTCGCATTGGGCTCGGCAAGGCGATCGAACTCGTGTCGCTCGGCGGCACGATTTCGGCGACCGAAGCCCATCGGATCGGCCTCGTCAGTCAGTTGTACGTCGCAGACGAGTTCGACGACCAGGTTGCGGCCTACGTTGAGGACATCCGGGGCCTCTCCCGTCCCGTTGTGCGGATGGCAAAGCGGGTCACCATGGCCGGGCAGCGAGCGGACATGCTCAATCGGCTCGACGAGGCCGAAAAAATCTACCTCGATGAATTGATGCAACTCCACGACGCTCACGAGGGCATCGCGGCATTCATGGAGAAACGAACCCCCGAGTGGAGCCACGCCTGAGGGCCGGTTGGGCACATCAGAGAAAAGAGAACCGAACGATGAAAGCAGCAGTATTCCACGGCGCCGACGAAGGCGTGAGAGTCGAAGAGATCCCGGTCCCGCATGTTGGACGGGACGAGGTGCTCGTCAAGGTTGCCGCCTGCGGGGCCTGCCATACCGACCTGCACTACATCGAGCACGGCGTGCCGACCTTCAAGGATCCGCCGCTCGTGCTTGGCCACGAAGCGTCCGGTATCGTCGAGGAAGTCGGCATCGATGTCGAACATCTCACCGCGGGGCAGAGGGTGCTTATCCCCGCGGTACTCACCTGCGGCAAGTGCAGGTTTTGCCGCATGGGCAAGGAGAATATCTGTGCCGACATGAAGATGCTCGGCAACCACTTTGACGGCGCCTACGCCGAGTATGTCTGCGTACCCGCCAAGGATGTGCTTGATCTGCCCGAGTCGATTCCGCTTGCCGAGGCATCGATCATTGCCGACGCGTTATCGACGCCGTACCACGCCGTCAAGAACCGAGCACAGGTGCGGGCCGGCGATTCCGTGGCCGTCTTCGGATGTGGAGGTGTTGGCATCAACGCAGTGCAACTTGCGGCCGCGGCTGGCGCTTACGTGATTGCGGTCGATATCAGTGAGCAGAAACTTGAGTGGGCCAAGGAACTCGGCGCGGCGCAGACCATCAACGCCCACCAGGTCGATCGGGTGAGCAAGGCAATCAAGAAGATGACTGGTGGTGGTGTCGATATCGCCATGGAGGTGATCGGTAACCCGCGGACGATCGAAGAAGCGTTCGAGAGCGTGCGAATCGGTGGTCGGATGTGCGTCGTCGGGTACACGCATGAGAAGATCAACATTGTCGCCGGGAAGATCATGTTCAAGGAGATGGAAATTGTCGGTTCGCTCGGATGTCCTCCGGGCGAGTATGTCCCGCTCATTCGCATGGTCGAGGCCGGGAAGATCGATGTATCTCGCCTCGTGACGCACCGGTTCTCACTTGACGATATTCAGGGCGCATTCGATGTAATGAAGGACGGCTGCTCCCTGCGGTCGATCGTAATTCCGTGAGCGACACGACGGTGAAGCGAGTACCCATCGAGTCGCAGAAGCGCCTTCGAGGCCTGATGCGTGACTACTTCGTTGACCTCGACGCGGCGGCCAAAGACACTGATCGCCGCGTTGCGTGGTGTACATCGGTCGGTCCTACGGAGATTTTGACCGCTTTCGGCTTCGACGTGTTCTTCCCGGAGAACCACGGCGCCCTCCTCGGCACGCGGAAAGTCAGCCACAAGTTGATCCCCCGGGCGGTGGGGGCGGGGTACTGCCCCGAGACCTGCTCTTACATGAACAGCGATATCGGCGCATCGCTCAACGGTTGGAGTCCGCTGCAGGACATCTACGGCATAGACGGACCGCCCGCGCCCGATCTGCTCGTGTACAACACGAACCAGTGCCGGGAAGTGCAGGACTGGTTCAAGTTCTTCTCGACACGGCACGACGCTTCAATTCTGGGGGTGCGGCCACCGCTGTATCTCGGAGAAGTCACCGACGAGCATGTCACCTTCGTGAAGGGGCAACTTCGGGAACTCATCGGTGCGATCGAGCGTCAGTTCGAATTGAAACTCGATGAGGCGAAACTCGAAGAGTCCGTCGCGAAGTCGAGCAAGGCCTGTTCGCTTTGGCGGGAAGTACTCGAAACGGCCCGCCAGAGACCGGCCCCACTGAGTTTCTGGGACGGCTTGATCCTGATGGCGCCGGTGATACTGATGCGTGGAAGCGATATGGCCATCGACTTCTACGAAGAAATGCTTGCTGAGATGAATCAACGGCTTGCTGGTGGCGTCGGAGCCGTGCCTGATGAGCGGTTTCGCATCTACTGGGAAGGGATGCCCGTCTGGCCCCGGATACGGGAACTTTCCGAGAAGTTCTTTGATCTTCGGGCGGTCGTGGCGGCGAGCACCTATTGCAACTCGTGGGCCTTCGCCGACTTCGAGGGCGGCGACCCGCTTGAGTGGATGGCGCGGACGAGTCTGGAGATCTTCATCAATCGCGATGAGGTGTACAAGCAGCAGTTCCTGTCCGAGAGGTTCGACGAGTTTTCGATTGACGGCGCCATCTTCCACAACGCCCGGACATGCCCGAACAACACCAACTCACGCTTTGGAATGGCTCAGCGGGTTCGTGAGGAGATGGGCCTGCCGGTTCTTGTCCTCGATGGAGACCTGACCGATATCCGGTTCTTTTCAACCTCGCAGTCGATGACCAATATCGAAGCCTTCATTGAGCAGTTGGAGGCACATCGCTCATGAGTGGCGTCCTCTTTGCCGGTATCGACGCTGGATCCTCGGCCACCAAGTGTGTCATCATCGACGATAGGGGCACATTGGTCGGGAAGAGCGTCGTGTCCTCGGGGTTCAGTTACGAGGATGCGGCCAAGACGGTGCTGGGTGAGGCGTTGGCCGAAGCCGGGAGGTCGTCTGGGGACATCGAGGCATGTATCTCCACTGGGTACGGACGGGAGTGGGTTCCAGATGCCGGGCGGAAGATCACCGAGATCACCTGTCATGCCCGTGGCGCTCTTGAGTGGTATCCGCAGGTCCGCAACATCATCGACATCGGTGGTCAGGACACCAAAGTCATCCGTCTCGACACGACCGGGCAGATTTCTGACTACCGCATGAACGCCAAGTGCGCCGCAGGAACCGGAACATTTCTCGAATCCATCGCCGTGAAACTCGGCATGACGCTTGGCGAACTCGACGAGCTCGCCGCGCAATCTGAGAAGCACGCCGTCATCAACAGTTATTGCACCGTCTTCGCCGGGACCGAGGTGCTTGAGTGCATCAAGGCCGGCGAGGATCCCAAGGACATTGCCCGCGGATTGTTTCACTCGATCGCCTCGCGGCTCTTTGAGATGATTGTCTCCCATGACGGACCGGTGGCGGCGACGGGCGGCGTGGTGGCGCACTGCGGCTCGATGCGTGTGGCGCTCAACGAAGTGCTTGATGATGAAGTGTTGCTTCCGCCGCTTCCTCAGTTCGCGGGGGCCTTTGGTGCCGCGCTCATGGCCAACTCCGGCCACGCACACGAGCCGTTTGGCGAGCGGCCTGCGCCGCCGTGCCGGTTCTCGACCGAAGGGAGCGGCCAATGTTGACCGCTGGACATCTCGGAATTCATCCGCCGGGCGCCCTCGGTGTCGGGTTATTCATGCATACGCATGCCGAGTGTCTTGTAGGCATGAGCCGGGACGGCATTACCGAGACTCTCAAGGAGGCTGGCCGCCTCAGACTTGAACACAACGGGCAGCAGCAGATCGTGTCCATCCATGGCCGCATCTTTGCGAACTTGCTTGAGGCGGATGCAAAGAAGTTGCTCCCAGAACTCCTGCTGGTGTGCTGCAATCCGAATCAACTCGGGGCATTCACCGGCGAAGTAACGAGTTTTCTTGAGAACTCCGCCAGGCGAGGACTGCTGGATTCGCCGGAGCAGGTACGGCATCACATGCCGATTCTGCTCATCCTGCCCAACGGTGTGCTCTTCGAATCGACATTCAGCGAATTCCAATCCCAACTCAATGAAGCCATTCTCATGGAACGGCTTCCAGGGGTCACCTCGGAAGTGCAGGCAGCTATCGAGGCTCGCCTGGTGCGGGGAATATCGCTTCAGGCAGGTGGGCGGCGCGGCAGCGGGGCGGACACGACCTATCTGCTTGAGAAGAAGGGCTCAATTGTGTTTGCTGGTGGCGGCGGCTTCGAACAAGAGCGAATCGCGGCGATCTTGCAGGCGCACGATTACCCGTTCACGCATGTACCGAACGCGCCGGCAACCCGCATTGAATTCGATAAGGCGATGATCTCGATTGTTCTCAATGTCGGTGGGCTCATTCACATGGTGAAACCAAGTGGCGAGTGCATCGATCTGCGAATGGGCGATCTCTGCCTTGACCAGAGCAAAGACGAGTTTGTTCGGCAGATCACCAGGGGCGTATTCGACGTCGGGCAGGCCAACGGCGCCTACTCGTCTGACGCAACATGGGAAGAAGTGTGGGAAGGCCATCGCAATATCATTCTGAAGAACAAGGGACATGTGACCAGTTCGGTCAAGGATCTGTCCGTTGCGCTCAATCGCGGGCTGGAGAGCGTCAGACTGTTCACAAACGAAGAATGGATTCTCGAGCCGCTACAGCGGTACGCGGCGCTGGCGGATATGCAGGCCGAGCGATCGATGTTCAAGGATCTGGCGAAGCAAGTGCAGCAAGCAATAGCCCGAGCCATCAAGTTTCGGAGGGATAAGGGCGGAACCGGGGCAAGGAGCAGAACAATGAAACTGAGTGCGCAGCGCAATATCAACATCGATCTCTACGAGGACGGTGATGAGCACCTCGTGTTGGTGGGTACGTTCCACGACAGCGAGCATCTCATTCGCCTTGAAGTTGCCATCGGCGTGGCCGAACGCCAAATACTGCGAAGCGATCTGAACATGATCCGTTCACCATTCCCCGTGTGCAGCGAGGTCAAGAAAACAGCCCAACTCCTCGTAGGACTTCGAGTCGAGCGAGGAGTGCTGAACGAAATCAGTTCCCGGCTTGGTGGCCGGACAGGGTGCTCACACATCAGAGAGATCGCGGCATCGATCATGCAGTTCGTCGCGACCTATCTCGTGCGGATCCGCGCCGGCGTGCGGCCCTTCGATGAAGAGTTCCTCCGCGAGCCGGCGGAAGACCGGTTTCGCCTGACACGAGAGTTGTTGCAGGACAGTTGTCTTGCGTACTCGCAACTTACCGTCCATGGACTCGATGAGAAGGTCGGCATTCGACGACTCGGCGAAGAGCATGGATCGCCCATCGAACTTGGGGAGCATGAAGTTTCCATAGGCGCGCTTATCCGGGACAGGATGTCTCGGTGGGGCGACCGCGTATGTACGAAGTACCGCATACTCGACGATGAGCATGAACTTACCTGGAGCGAACTGGGAGACCGTGTTGCCCGGGTGGGTCGCCATTTGATCGAACGCGACATTCACCCCGGCGATCGCATTGGCATCGTGTCCGAAAACCGGGTCGAAATGCTGATTCTGGAACTGGCCATTCAGTCGATCGGTGCCGTCACTGTTCCTGTGTTTGCCGGATATCCGGCCCCACTGGTCGGATATGTCATTCGCCACGCGAAGCCGCGAATGCTGGTCGTATCGAACATGAAGCAACTCGACAAGATTGATCGCAACCAACATGACTTCATTGAATCCTGTTTCTGCATGGATGCCTCCGACGCCACACGCGCTTGGGGCGCGGTGGACTTCGATTCCTTACTCGCCGATGGCGGCGCGCCGCTGCTCGAATACGAGAGCCGAGTCAATGCGGTTGGTGCCGACGATCGTTGTCTCGTGATGTACACATCCGGCACGACCGGTCCGCCCAAGGGCGTATGTCTGAGCCACCGAAACCTCATTTCTCAGCAGAAGGCGATCTCGCTTATCTGGGACATCAATCAGGAAGACGTGATGTTGAGTTTCCTGCCGTGGCACCACAGTTTCGGTGGGCTGTTTGAGCGATTCATGGCCCTCTACAACGGGTGCATCCTCGGACTCGACGACTCTCGTGGCCGTGACATGGACCGGTTGCTCGACAATTGGCGGCGGTATCGACCGACGATCTTCTTCAGCGTTCCACGGGTACATCAATCACTGCTCAACCGCTGCCGGGAATGCGAAACTTGCGAACAGAGTGTGTTTCATGATCGCCTGCGACTCGTTTTCACCGCCGGTGCGCCGCTGCCGGCCGGAGTCGAGCAGGCATACCGTGACTACGACATTCAGGTGTTCGAAGGCTTTGGACTGACCGAGACATCGCCTTGCGTCACCGTCACAAGTCCTGATCGCAAGTGGCGAAGCGGATACGTGGGATTTCCGATTCCCGGCGTCACGATCCGCATCGACAGCGATCAGGAGATCCTGGTGCAGGGTCCCAATGTAATGGCCGGATACCTTGACGACGAGGACGCTACGAGCCGGGTGATTGATGATCACGGCTGGTTCCACACCGGCGATCTTGGTGAATTCACTCGCGATGGACTTCGCATTCTGGGCCGCAAGGACGGTGCGTTCAAGTTGACAACCGGCGAGAAAGTGCATCCGCAACGGGTTGAGAACACGCTGGTCAACGAATCACCGTTCATCGGCACCGCGGTGGTCATCGGAAGTGGGAAGGACTTTGTGTCAACGCTCGTCTTCCCCGACTTCGTGCGGCTTCAAGCGTGGGCGGATGAGCAGGGCATTCATGCGCCGGTCTTGACGGACGACCCCACCATCCGTGAACTCTTCGCGACCGAAGTCGCCCGGATCAACCCGCGGATCGAGGTCAAGTATCAACGCGTCAGGCGCGTGATTCTGGCGGGGCGAGACCCCTCCCTGGAACGTGGAGAACTCACCCCGTCCGCCAAGATCGTCCGGCAGCGGGTCTTCGATTCATTCAAGCATGAGATCGAAGAACTCTTCAAATCGGTTCCTTCCGACCTTGTCATCGAGATACAAGAACAACCATTGGCAGGAGAATTGGCGCGATGAGCGACCAGAGTGCAACATCATTCGTGATTTCAGGTGCCGCCCGGACACCCGTGGGCGTCAAGTGTGGCACGCTCAGCAACTTCTCTCCCGAGGATCTCGCGGTCGCGGCGGCGAACGAATCTATCAAGCGGGCAGGAATAGAGCGTGATTGCATTGATGCCACCTACGGCGGCAACGTCTATCAATTCACCTCGCCGGGGGGGCAGGACATCTACTTCCCCCGCAATGTCGCACTTCGGTGCGAGTTACCGATCGATACACCATCGCTGCTCGTACAGCGAATCTGTGGTTCAGGTTTCCAGACGGTCGTCAGCGCCATGCATCAGATTGCCATGCCGTCGTCAATGGACGACACAAGAGTTGCGCTGTGCTTTGGTGCCGAGACCATGTCCAGGGCTCCGCGGCTGAGCAGGGCGCCCCGCCTCTCCGGAGCGGATTTCTGGGAGTTCGGATCCAACGGTACGCTCGAGGACACGATTCTCGCCGGTCTCAACCATGACCTCTTCAATACCAGCATGATGGTGACAGCCGATGAATACGGCCACAGCGTCGGTGTGACGCGCGAAGAGTGCGACGCCTTCGCCGAAGAGTCGCACCGCCGGGCGAGAGAAGCCAACCGAGTGAGTCACCTCAACGGCGGCGATGCCCTCCGGGGCATGTTTGCCTTCGAGGCGGACAACCTCGCGGGCGAGCCGGTCTACCTCGCCCACGATGAGTGTGTGCGTGACACAACTCTTGACGAACTGTCCAGGCTTCCAGGGTTTACACCCAACGACCTTGTTTCGCCGGGCAACGCCAGCGAGATCAGCGATGCCGCCGCTTCGCTCGTGGTAGCGGATCGGTCGCGAGCCGAGAAACTTGGGATTTCGACTCGTTTTGAAATCGTCGGCTATGGCATCGCGGGCGTCGAGCCGCGGTTGATGGGTCGCGGGCCAGTACCCGCCATTCACCGTGCGCTTGAGCGAACGGGCCTGTCGATAGATGACATCGGCCTGTGGGAAGTCAACGAGGCTTTCGCCGCCCAAGCAGTTGGTGTGCAGAAGGAACTCGGACTCGACAGCGAGAGACTCAACGTGAACGGCGGCGCGGTTGCTATCGGGCATCCCCTTGCGGCGACCGGGGCGAGACTACTTGTGGACCTCATGTACGAAATGGAACGACGAGGAGAGCCGCTCGGATGCGCCTCTGCCTGCATCGGTGGCGGCCAAGGCATCGCCGTCATCATCAGAGACACCCAACGGGATTGAGTCCCAATTACACGGAAGCAAGCCATGAAACAAGCATTCCACTACGGCAACAAGACGATTGACCCCGCTGTCAAACGGGTCAATGCCATCAAACGCGTGGCGGTGATTGGCGCAGGAACCATGGGCCAGGGCATTGTCATCGATCTGCTGCTCAAGACCGAGGCCGAGGTCGTAGTGCTCGACATCAACGACGCCTCGCTTGGGCGAGCCAAGAAGACAATCTCCGGACGTTGGAAGGGCGATGTCCAGGGCTTCCGGTTGCGAGCCGAAGATGTCGAGTCTATGGAAGCGAGGACCATCTACACAACCGACTATGCGGAACTGGCCGGATGCAACATCATCTGGGAGGCTGTCACCGAGTCGGTTGATGTAAAGTCGAAGATCTTTGCGATTATCGAAGAGACTGTCGCGCCGGAAGCCGTCGACGCGATCTTCTCGAACACGTCCTCGCATACCACCGAGGAACTCGCGGTACTGTTCACATCCG
Source organism: Phycisphaerales bacterium (assembly GCA_030748155.1). Classification (GTDB taxonomy): domain Bacteria; phylum Planctomycetota; class Phycisphaerae; order Phycisphaerales; family SM1A02; genus UBA12567. The sequence goes on along the minus strand of JASMMN010000024.1, from coordinate 47,133 downwards.
AGGTGTTTCGTAGCAAACTGCTGACCGTTCACGGGTACTTCCCCTTTGAGGCGAACCGGCTCATCGATGTCATGAAGGGGAAGTACGCCTCTCGCGAAACCTTCGACTTTGGTGTTGTCTTTGCCGATCAGATTCTCGAGAAAACCGTGATCGCGATGCCGCGTGATCACCACGGCTACATCACCGACCCCATCTTTCAAGGCATGGGCGCCATCGTGTCGTGGGACGTGCAGAGTGGTGACGACATCGTGATTCGCGGCGGTGTCTGGAATCTCTTCACGGCCAACCCCTTCACCGTGCTCGATCAGACCGGTCACATGCCATACACCGAATCGTCAAGGCATCTCGGCGCGGCGCTCCCGGCACATGATCGTCTGCGGTGCCTCTACAGCCGGGACGGCAAGGCCATTCCGGACTGGATTGCTGAATTGGAGTCACGTGGCTGCGGTGGCGTGAATTCCAAGGAGGGCAGTGGCTTCTTTCGGTGGAGCGAGGGCAAGCGATCAAAGCCCGCGCAGGTCTTCGACCCCAAGAGCGGCGACTATGTTGATATCTGCGGAATCTCCCGCGATGAATACTGGTCGTGGTACGAGGCTGCCGAGCGAGATCGCCGGGCCGGAAAAATCAAGAGCGCCGATTCGATCGTCCATGTGGCCAACGCCGACGATCTCGGCGGACGGTGCTTCCGTCGGTACGTGCTTCCCATCGCGCTCTACATGCTCGACCTTGTGCAGGATGGCTACGCCACGCCCGGGCAGATCAATATCTGCACGCGGGCAGGGCTTCGTTTCAAGGTAGGCATTATCGAGATGATCGATGCATTGATTGCGGAGTTCACCATCGATGGGCTGTTGCAACTGGTCCGCAGGGCCGCCGACGAGAATGCCGACGACCCATATGCCACCGAATTACTTGATACCGATGGGAAGATCGGGCCACGCACTGGCAAGCCATGCCTGCTGCATGAAATGAAGAAGCGGGGAATCGACCGGCTTCTCGGGTACGGAACGGCCTATTGCACGCCTGTTGCCGAACTTGACCTCAAGAGCGGCACCTACGTGGCCTGCTATCCGGACCTGAAGTTCGTGGGGCCCAACCCGAAGGATCGCGTCGCAAGCATCATCTTCAACTCACCGATGCGAGGCAATGTCTTCAACCGGGCGGCGGTCGATCAACTTGGCCACGCCTACCGCCGTGCGCTCGACTTGCACCGTGAGGGCAAGTGTGGGGCGGTCGTGTTTACCGCTGCGGGTACCGGCATGCGAATGCTCGGAGCCGACGCCCGTGAGTTCAATCGCGGCTGGTTTGAGCGGGACCGCGGGTACGCCCCGCTAACCGAAATCGAAGCGGCCGCCTCCAGCAAAAATGCCGTTGGGCTCTTCCGGCTCATCCAGACCAGCCCGCTCGCCACCATTGCCGTGTTCGGGGAGAAGTGGGGCGGCGGAGCCGAGTTCACCTACTTCTCGGATTTGCGTTTCGATGTTCGCCAATACGGATTTGTGTACGACACGCTTGAGCGAGTGTCCAAGTGGCAGCAGAAGAACACCTACAACCAACCCGAGCTCGACTACGCCATACTTCCCGGCTTCGGCGGGGCGGGCGAGTTGAAACGACTTGGAATGGGCGACTCGATCATCTTCGAACTCTTTGACTGCGGCATGACCGCAGACCGCGCCTATCAGGTCGGGCTCACAAACGGCATCTTTGATGAGGAGGTCGATGCGCTTCGCCGTGGGTATGAGTCAGCCCGCCAGATGGCGAAGGACGCGCCCTACTCGCGAGCACTCTTCAAGAAGGAGTTGCAGCGAGGTATTGACGACGAGGCCCTCGCCCGCGAGACCGGCGAGACCTTCAATCCCGAGAAGAATCCATTCATCCGTTCTGGCCTCGTGAAGTTGCTTGACCGCGGCGCGAGGCCACCGAAGATGGATTACTCATGTATCGGCACCGAGTTGCCGGGTTGGACCTATCCCGAGGACAGCACGCAGTGCACCTGCGGGGAGTCATGCTCATGACCGTTTTCAACGAATGGGGAGGCGAACCCCTCGACGAGATCATGTACCACTGCCGGGAACTCGTAGAGGACACGACGTTCCCCACCATCAAGCGGTGGCGTGAGCAGGGCGGAAAGACGCTCGGACACTTTCAAGTGTATTTCCCAGAGGAACTCGCACATGCGGCGGGCATGATGCCCGTCAAGATGTGCGGGACGATGCTCGAGCCGAACAACGCCGATTCTCATTTCGGATCCTACCTCTGCTCGATCATCAAGACCTCGCTCGAAGCAGCCCTGTCAGGCGGCATTGAACTCGACATTTTCGTGTCGCACCCAATCTGTGACGCGGCCCGGAATCTCGCTGCAATCTTCGGTCGGAACTTCGACTATCCGTGTCAGATTCTCTACCTGCCGCAGAATCCAAACTCGGTGGCCTCGGCGGACTGGCTTTCTCAGGAATACGGTCGCATGCGTCGGTTGATCGAAGAAATCGTGGGCCACGAGGTGAGCGACGAGGCGATCTCTGTGTCAATCGAGGTGTTCAACGAGAACCGCCGGTTGATGCGGGAACTCTACGAGATCAAACGCGAGGCGCCTTGGCTTGTGACCGCCGACGAGGCATACGCCCTTGTCGCCATCGGCGGCGTGATTCCCCGAGAGGAGCACAACGATCTGCTTTCGTCTGTGCTTCCGATGCTTCGGGAGCGGGAGACGCGGCGAGAGGATCGTATTCGCGTGGTTTTTGAGGGCGCCTTCTGCGAGCAGCCGCCGCTCGACCTTGTACGGATGCTTGGTCGCACCTGCTATGTCGTCGATGACGACTTCTTGATCGGCATGCGGTATCTCCTCGAAGATGTGCCGGTGACGGACAACCCACTGTTGTCCCTGTCAGAGGCGTACATCGAACAATCCAGTTACAGCCCGGTACAGCATGACAACCGCAAGCCCAAGGAGGACATGCTCCTGCAACGGATCAAGGAGTCGCGGGCAGACGCCGCCATCGTGGCGGCTGCCAAGATGTGCGAGCCGGGGCTTGAGGAGCAAGTCGCCTATATCCACATGCTCGATGACGAGAAAATCCCGTACTTCGTCAGTGAATTCGAAGAGAACATGAGTTCGTTCGATCAACTTGAACTCCAGATTGAGACATTCCTGGAGAACATCCTCTTTGCCTGATGGCGGGAGCACCAATCAGATGACTACCGAAACACCAAGCACATGCGACATTGTTGGACGCGGAAACCGTGACGGCGCGCAGTTGTTCCGAGACTGGTTCACAGAACTCGGCGAGACGGCGGAGAAAGGTGAACAGTCCGCCTATGTGTTCGTGATGGGCAGCATGAATGAAATCCTCAAGACCTTCGACTTGCCCGTCGTATTCCCCGAGATCAACTCGTTGCAGACGGCCGTTCGCCGTGTTGCAGGCGACTTTCTGAGTGAGGCCGAGGACTACGGCTACTCCCCCGACATCTGCGGATACGTCAAAGCCGACGTGAGTGTGCAACTCCGTGGCGGTGAGCATCCCATGGGCCGTATTCCCAAGCCGAGCATCGCCGTACTGACCAACGCCTGCAACACCTACGTGAAGTGGGCCGAGATATGGGAGCGGATGCACGGGTGTCCGATGTTCACACTCGATGTACCTGGAACTCGACAGGCGGGAACGCAGTCTTGGCCAGGCGATCAGGATTTCGAAAACGACAGGCGATACGTCCAGAAGCAGATATCGGAACTCATCACGCTGTGCGAACAGGTCACCGGCAAGAAGTTCGACATCGACAAGTTCCGGGAGATTCTCCGTCACGCCAACACCATGAGCGTCGGTTGGAGGCGGGTCATCGAGGCCAATAAGGCCCGGCCCGCACCCTTCAACGCGTTGACGGACGGCACGATCTTCCTTGGCGTGGCCAACGGCTTCCGTGGAACCAGGGAGGGTGCCGATTACTTCAACGATCTGGTCGAGGAGATGGAGTACAAGGCCACCAACGGCATCGGCGCGCTTGCCGAGGAGATTTACCGGCTCGTCTTCATCGGCGTGCCGTGCTATCCGATCTTCCGGAGATTCAACGAACTCTTCAGTGAGTGGGGTGGTTCGTTCATCAACTCCACGTATCTGTGGTTCGCATCGGGCGGCACGAATCTCGGCTTTGAGTACGACTTGGCGAAACCGCTTGAGAGCATGGCGGAGGGTACGCTCATCAATGTGCGCGACGCGATGGACAGCATGTTTCATCAGGATCGGATGCTCGTGGACATGGTGGACGACTATGCGGTCGATGGCGTCGTCTACCACCCAATCAAGAGTTGCCGTACGGTCTCGACGGGCCTTGCGGACAGCCGGGGGTATTTTGCCGCGAAGAAGGACATCCCGAGCCTCTTTGTCGAGTCGGACATGATGGATTCGCGGGTGATTTCCGAAGCACAGATGAAGAACAGAGTCGACGCTTTCTTTGAGGGCCTGGCGTCGCGCAAACAGAAGGCCGCGATTGCGGGCAAGGAGAACTGATTCATGGCCTACGCAGCAGGAGTGGATGTTGGATCGACGCAGACCAAGGCGGCCATTGTCGATGAAGATCGCAAGATTGTTGCTACGGCGCTGATCGATACCGGATCAAATGTGGTGGCCGCAGCCGAGAACGTCTTCGAAAAGGCGCTCAAGGAATCCGACATCGCCAACGAGGAGGTCGAGTATGTGATCGGCACGGGCTATGGACGGTATCGCGTGACGTTCGGCAACGATCAGGTGACGGAGATCAGTTGTCACGGGCGCGGAGCGGTACACATGTTTCCCAATACCAGAACCGTCGTTGACATGGGCGGTCAAGACACCAAGGCCATCAGAATCGGTGAGACGGGTGAGATCGAAGACTTCTGCATGAATGACAAGTGCGCCGCCGGCACCGGCCGATTTCTCGGCGCAGCCGCGGCGGCCTTGGATCTGACGCTTGACGATCTTGGTCCTACCGCCCTTCGATATACGAAGCCTGTCAAGATCAGTACGACCTGCACGGTCTTTGCCGAGTCCGAAGTGTTGTCGTGGCTTGGCAAGGGCAAGAAGGTCGAGGACATCCTCTGGGGTGTGCATGAATCCATCGCCACGCGATCGGCGGGTCTCATGCGTCGAGTCGGTATTCAGGACGAGATCACTTTCACCGGCGGCGTGACCCGAAACATCGCCATGGTCAAGGCACTCGAAGAGCGGCTCGGCAAGAAACTGAATATCAGCGACGATTCACATTACATGGGGGCGCTCGGGGCGGCGCTCTTCGCCATGGATCGCATCATTGCATCTCGGCAACCCCACGCCAGTGCGGAGGCAGCACAATGAGTATCACCATTGGAATCGACGTCGGTTCAACCTATACCAAGGCGATCGCCGTTGACGATCAGGGTTCTATCCTTTCCACTGACGTCCGCCACACCGGTTTCAAACTCGACAAGGTGTCAACCGATGCCTGGCAGGCGTGCATCGAGAAGGCCGGGCTTGCACAGGATGACATCGACTACACCGTTTCCACCGGAATCGGACGGCATCGCTGTGTGGTCAAGGACATCCATGTGACCGACTTGACAGCGAGCGCTCGTGGCGCAATCCGATTGTTCCCGGGCACCCGTACCGTTCTGGATGTAGGCGGCCAGACCATGAAGGCGATTCGGATCGAGGAGGACGGCAAGGTGAAGTCCTTTCGACTCAACGACAAGTGCGCGGCCGGTACCGGGGCCTTCCTTGAGAAAACTGCCCGCTACATGGGATATGGAACAAAGGAGATCGGCCCGCTGCTGAGTACCGCCAAGGATCCGGCGGAGATCTCAGGCGTGTGCGCAGTCTTCGCTGAGTCCGAGGTCATCAACCAGTTGTCACTTGGTACGCCTCCTGCGGACATCATGCAGGGCGCTATCGAGTCGCTGGTTGTTCGGTGCGTACAACTCATGAAGCGGGTGAAGGCCGAACCCGAATTCACGCTCATTGGTGGCATCATGCACTTCAGCACCGTTCCTGGAGAAGTGACGCGGCAACTCGACCATGAGGTCAATGTTCCGGAAGGCGAGATGTGCATGTTCACCACATCGCTCGGTGCCGCAATCCTCGGGCACCGCCGCCTCGCGAAACTCGCTGAAGAGGAAATGGCCGTTCCGGCTGGCTGATGCGGGTTGACTTGACCATCGGCGGATGCGGCGAGGGCGGTGGAGACTCCTTTTCCATCAACGACGACCCCGCGCTGGTCGCTGACGGATGGGAACGCCGCCAACTGGTCGATCCCAACCGCGCCAAGGAAGCGACTGAGTTGTACGAATCACTCGGCTTCGAAGTGTTCGCCAAGACACTCGAAGACTCCGATTTCGGTGACGACTGCAAGACCTGCGCGGTGGCGGGGTGTCAAGGCTTTGTGATTATCTACACACGAAGAACTCGCTGAGCGTTGCTCGTCTCCTCTTCTTCATGGAGAGGCAGGAAGGCATGCAATCAAGCGCGTCCAGATTTCTCTCTCCCCCCCGGGAGGAAAATGTCAGCGAAGCCGCGAACAACTAGAACGCCGCGTGCCCGGTGAGTTCTCGACCGACGACCAGCTCGTGGACTGTCTCGGTTCCCTCGTAGGTAATCTCGCTCTCGAGGTTGAGCATGTGGCGAATCGGGCAAAACTCAACGCTGATGCCGCTGGCACCGAGCATGTCCCGGGCGTCGCGGGCGATGTCGATGGCGAGCCGGGTGTTGTTCCACTTGGCCATCGAAACTTGGCTGTGGTGCACCGTGCCGGCATCCTTCATGCGGCCAAGCTGCAGAGCGAGCAGTTGCCCGGTCGTGATGCGACGGGCCATGTCCGCGAGCCGAAGCTGAATGGTCTGTGTGTGTGAGAGCGGACGGCCGAAGAGCTCTCGAACCTTGGTGTACTCCAAGACCTCCTTGAAGCAGGCTTGCGCGGCGCCGAGCACGCCCCACGCAATCCCGTATCGTGCCTGAGTGAGGCAACTCAATGGGCCACGAAGCCCGTGAATTTCTGGGAACATGTTCGCATTTGGCACGCGGACATCGTCGAAGAAGAGTTCACTGGTAATGGACGCCCGTAGCGAGAACTTGTGTTCGATGTCTCGAGTGCGGTAGCCCGCCATGTCCTTCTCGACAAGGAAGCCGCGAATTCCTTCATCGGTTGCCGCCCAGACGACCGCGACATCGGCGATCGTTCCGTTGGTGATCCACATCTTGGACCCATTGAGAATCCAATCGTCTCCATCGCGTGTGGCGGTCGTCGTCATGGCACCCGGGTCCGAGCCGCCGTTCGATTCGGTCAACCCGAAACAGCCAATGGCTTCACCCCGCGCCATCGCTGGCAACCACCGCTGCTTCTGTTCTTCGGTGCCGTAGGTGAAGATCGGATACATGCACAGGCTGCCCTGCACTGAGACGAAACTGCGAATGCCAGCATCACCACGCTCGAGTTCCTGATTGACCAGTCCATAGCAGACATGGCTCAACCCGCCACAGTCGTACCCGTCGATATTGCATCCGAGCAATCCCATTTCGGCAATCTCGGGGACGAGTTCTTTCGGGAAGCGACCTTCTTCGAAGGCATCGGCCACCACGGGGATCACGCGATCATCAACAAAGCGAGCGACCGCGTCCTGAATGGCCTGTTCGTCTTCGTCGAGCAGGTGGTGAACGCAGAAGAAGTCCATGGCGCTGGGCGAGACGGCGGTTGCTGCGGTGGTCATCGGGGGAATGCCTTGTGTGCGGAGTCTTCACGAATCAGGATATGCGTGTCATAATACAGTTCTCTGCTGCGGCGGTACGCTGTGTCAGCCCCGGTACTTGCAGGAGTGTTTCGAAGGTGAATGGTCAGTTTGCGCAAGTCTTGTCAAGAGCCGTCGCCATGCGGTCCGAAGGTGGCCCCATGCGAGCCTGTCTCGTGGTGGGGGCCCGCGGATCGACTCCCCAGCAAGCGGGTGCAATGATGCTCGTCGATCACTCAGGAACCACTTTCGGAACCATCGGCGGGGGCTGCGTCGAGGCCGAGTTGACCCGCCGGGCCATGGCAATGCTGCTCTCAGGCACGACTGGGGTCCACGACTTCACCCTTGACCACGACTATGGATGGGATGACGGATTGATCTGCGGGGGAACGCTCTTCGTTGCCATCGGCACCCTGCCAGAGACCGATGAACTCAGCTCCATCGAACAGGCGGTTTGTGGTCGAGTGGATACCCGGCTTCCCGTCTTCGTGCGGATTGATAACGACCCGGCTCGCTACGACTTGCACATCCCCCCGCAGCCTCGGCTGTTGATTGCAGGTGGCGGCCACATTGGGCAGGCGGTGGCGCGGCATGGTCTGCGGCTTGACTTCGAGACGACACTCTTTGATGATCGCGCCGACCTGCTCGAGAGTTTCGCGCCAGAAGGATGCCATCAGGCACCGGGTGAGATGGCGGAGATGCTCGCTACTGCGGACATCGACGCCGAGACGTTCTGCGTGATTGTCACACGAGGCCATCGGCACGACGCGCAGGCCCTGGCCGCCGTCATCGATCGCGGCGCCCGTTACGTCGGCATGATCGGCAGCAAGCGGAAGGTGCTGCTCGTTCGGCGGGAATTGCTGGATCGTGGTGTGAGCGAAGACGCCCTCGACGCAGTCAACGCCCCGATTGGCTTGGACATCGGTTCGGTGAGTGGCGAAGAAATCGCTCTCTCGATTGCAGCCGAACTCGTGCAGGTCCGCGAGCAGCGGGGGCGAGTCAGCGTGGATGGACCCCATCTGGATGTTTCTCGGTGAGTTCGCCTCGCCCAATCGGTCTTCTTCTGGCCGCCGGTCGAAGCAAACGTCTGGGCACACAGACCAAACAGTTGCTTCCGTGGCCCCCCGGTAGTGAGCGGACCATGATCGAAGCATCGTACGATCTGCTCGCGCCATTCTGCGCGGCGATGTTCGTCGTGCTTGATCACGACGCCGACGCCATCACCGCGGCGCTCGCTCCGCGGGTGTTTTCCATGGTGCACGGCGACGCCGATGCACCCATGTTCGATTCGATTCGACGTGGACTTCGGGCGATCGCAGCGGAGCATACTGATTCTGTAGTGCTGCTTCATCCAGCCGATCTTCCCGCTGTGCAGCAGAATACGGTGCAACGCATGCTCGATGAGTCCAGCACAACCCCACATCATGCTCTCGTGCCGCAGTGCGGTGATCGCGGTGGTCACCCCGTACTCATTCCCCCCGGGATGTGCGAGGAGATCCTCGGCCATGACGGCCGTGATGGACTTCGCGGTTACTGGAATTTGCACAGCGATCAACTTCGCCGAATCGAGGTCGATGACCCCGCCACAACCATGGATGTAGACACCATGGCGCTGTATAAGGCTTTGGGAGAGCGATGCCGGCCTCGGGGAAGAAATGACAGTTGACCGGCCCCCTCCACCGAGAGGGTGCAGCGGAGAGCACTCCCTGTGGGTGCACGCATGGCTCGCCTTCCTTCGGATCCAGGACAGCGTCTCTTCGTTGTCCTGATGCAGAGGCGGTCATGGAGTCTCTGGGGGTCTCCAACAGCGGACCACGCATGCGTCGTGTCCAACTCACTGCAGGCAGGCACAATCGCTTGCCACTTGCACTGATGCTCGATCTCTTGGAGAACAATGCACCATGACAGGACACCACAATGCCCCCGCCGCCGTCTTCGCCCCCTGGCTGCTCCGCATGCCCATGCTCCTCATCAGCGTTCTGTATTTCTTCGCATGGCGTGCGAAGTGATCCTCCTGCAGGAGATTTCCCGGTGGTTGTCCCGGGGGAGCGTTTGCCATACGGTGCGGTAGTGAAACGGCTATTTGACATCGTGGTGTCGGCGGTCGCGATGCTGCTGCTATCGCCGCTGTTTGTGCTGCTCAGCCTCCTGATCTTCTTGACCATGGGCCTGCCGATCCTGTTTGTTCAGGAGCGTCCCGGCCGCAGTGGCCGGGTCTTTCGGCTCATGAAGTTCCGCACGATGCGGCTGGGAAGTGCATCAACAGTCGATCCTGAGACGGATTCGGGGCGGCTTACTCCACTTGGCAGCATCATGCGACTTGCGAGCCTCGATGAACTCCCCGAGTTGTGGAATGTGCTGCGTGGCGACATGAGTTTGGTCGGGCCGCGACCGCTCTTGGTCGAGTACTTGCCGCTCTACTCGAAGGAGCAGGTTCGCCGCCATGAGGTCCGCCCCGGTATTACTGGTTGGGCGCAGATCAATGGCCGCAACGCCAGGTTGCTGCACGACGCCGTCACGAGCGGCGGTAGTTTTCGATCGCCGTGGCCCAGCGAGCGGATCGATCATGCGTGGTATCGCTATCACTGCTTCGCCGAGAACCGCGAGGAACGCGATCGCATTCTCGAGCAGATGCATGAGGCGGGTGTGCCATGCTTTCAGGGACCGTGTCCAGAGATCTACCGCGAACAGGCGTTTGCCGATGCCGGCTTTGTCCCGGCGGATCGTCTGCCGGTTGCGAGGCACCTCGGAGAGACGAGTTTGCAGTTCCTGACGTACCACACGATCGACGAGGCCAGTATGCATCAGGCGGCTAATCGCGTGGCGGAAGTGCTGGAACGCGTGTGAGCGAGCCAAGCGATCCACCTCGTTTGCTGCGGCTGACCTGTCCGCCGACTCTGGGTCCCTATGTGGAGGAGGAAGTGCGGTCGCTTGGGTTCGACCCCGAATCGACTGATCGCACGGGCGTGGAAATCCGCGGCACCATGGCGGATGCCATGATGCTGAACCTGCGACTGCGAACCGCGCTGCATGTGTTGCAGCGATTTGCGGATGTTCGAGCTCGCGATGCCGAGGCGATGTACGAGGGTGCGGTTCGTCTTCCGTGGGAGCGAGTAATCGCATCCGACGGATATGTCTCAGTCACTTCCACAGTGAGCAACGACACAATCACCAACTCGATGTTTCCGAATGTCAGGCTCAAAGACGCGATTGTCGATCGCATCAACAGCGTCGCGGGACGCCGTCCTGATTCGGGACCCAGAAGCGATCGCGCGGTTGTGCACATGTACTGGAACGACGATCGCTGCCGCATCTACCTCGATACATCGGGGCGAAAGTTGAGCGATCGCGGGTATCGCCGTATTCCAACGAGAGCCCCCATGCGGGAATCGCTTGCCGCGGCCGTCCTCATGGAAACGGGGTATGACGCCTCGCAACCTCTTGTCATTCCGATGTGCGGAAGTGGCACGATCGCCATCGAGGCTGCTCTCATCGCGACGGGCCGCGTGCCGGGTCTTCTGCGTGGCAACTTTGGATTCATGCACCTGTTGACTTTCGACGAAACGGCTTGGGGGCAGGCTCGCCTTGCCGCAAAGAAGTTGCGGCATGCCCGCCCGTGTCCACCCATCATCGCGACCGACATTGATCAGGAAGCGGTGGAGGCGTCGCGGCGAAACGCCATCACGGCGGGTGTGGAACACTTGATTGACTTTCGGGTCTGTGACTTTGCCGACACGCCGCTGCCAGATCAGCCGGGAATTATTCTTCTGCATGGCGAGTACGGCCAGCGGCTGGGTGGTGACGAGCTTGCTGGAACCTATCGGCGGATGGGTGATTTCTTCAAACAATCGTGTCCGGGGTGGGGCGGTTTCGTCTTCACCAGCCGCGATTGGGCCACCTCCGTGGGCCTGCGAGCTTCCCGCCGCGTCCCTTTCATGAATGCGGACATTGACTGCAGGCTGCTCCGCTACGAACTCTATGAGGGCAAGGGTGTATCCTGATGTCGTGGAATTCAGTACCCACGAGATTGACAAGGACATCATGGTGCTCGTTGCTGATGGTGGGTTGAACCGGTCGAATCGGGACGAGTTCGTTGGTCAACTGGAGTCTCTCATCGACGGAGGCATTCGCCGGATCATCGTCGACTGTTCGCAACTGGACTACATATCCAGTTACGGCATTGGCATCCTGATTTTGTTGCACAAGAAGATGGGTGAGAAGGGCGGGGATGTGAAAATCGCCTCACTGAAAGGCATCGTCGCGCAGGCGCTGCAGTTGACCGGCCTTGGCAGTTGGTTTGACATTCATCAGGATGTCAATTGTGCACGGCTGGCCTTTCGGAACGAAGAACCAACGCCGTAGGAAGGCCTCAAAAAATGCCGCACGGGGCTCAGGCGAACCTGGCCCCATGCGGGCGGGTGGATGGCGAGTTGGCTGAATCCTCAGGCGGAGTGCTTGTACTCCGCGGCGGCGGCTTGGAGTTTCTTGATGCCTCGGTACTTCCAGTTATTGACCGTGGACACCGGGACGCCAAGCGAGCGAGAGACTTCTTCGTAGCTCAGACCTTCGCAGACGACCATGCGAACCGCATCGGCTTCGTGGGACGGGAGTGAAGCGAGTGCTGCATCCACGTCGTAGTCGGGCGATGTTGGCTCGGGCCGCTGCTGGTTGCGAAGGTCGCGAACCGCATCGTCGCGAGCGGAATCGATGTACCCGTTCTGCCGCTGGTTCTTGTGGTACTGCCGCTTGATGAGGTTGTCAGCGATCTTGATGAGATAACTGCACGAGATCGTCATTTCATCGAGCCGGCGAACTTCCAGGAGTCGGGTGAAGACTTCCTGAGCGATGTCCTCGGCCGCGGCTGGGGCGAGTGAACGCCGAGCGAAGCAGAAGACGCGCTTGTAGTAGGCGTCGAAGAGTTCGAGAACCAGGTTGGCACGTGTCGGGGTAACGGACACAGCAGTCTCTCCTTGTCTAAGCGGCTTGCGACGTTCTTGGTCACAAAGTCCACGGCTCTGACAAGACCCGAAACGCCCAGCGTCTCGGGGGCCCACGAGCACGGTCGTGGGCCGGCACTTCGGCAAGGAAGTGCCTTCAGGGTCCAGATTGTCAAGGGCTCACTGATGTTCCCCGGAGTTGAGCCCGTCGGACCGGCCTCCGCCAGTCCTTCAATCGGTCCGCATGTTTCATGTGGGCGGTTGCAACATCTTGCTGCTTCACGCCCACCATGCGGTTACATACCCCTCTACGCACTGTCTACGCATTCGTGAACTGACAAGTGCGGACAATTTTGGCTTCTTTCGTTATCGCTACACTGTGGAGCCAATGAGGAGGGTTATCACCCATGCGGCATCCTGACGCCCCGAAAAGGAAGAAGAAGCTCACGGCTGGTCATACGGTGCGACTGTTCTGTCTCTACTTGGTGACCTTTGGCACAATCCTCGCCTTTGTGGGACTGATCGGCGGCGACAGCCTCCCGGGCTCGGGTTGGTTCATTTGGGCACTTCTGGCCGTTGCATTCATCCTGGCGATCATTGCCACGATCTCCCATGTTCGCAGCGGTGGAAAAACGCCGGTGGACGAACTCGCGGACAAGTGGTGATTGCGTGGGGCATCGAGTAGTTGTACTGGGCGGGGGGATGGTGGGATCGGTCATTGCCGAGGACCTCGCCGCCGACGCATCGATAGATGTGACGGTGGCTGACATCGGGGAGGCGGCACTGGCTCGCGTCGCTGAGCGGTCCAATGGTGAAATCACTATTCGCCGGGCCGATTGCTCCGACCTATCGGTTGTCAGCGAACTGGCGTCGGAGGCGGATCTCGTCATGGGCGCGCTTCCAAGTTGGCTGGGTTTGGCCGCCCTCGGCGCAGTCATCGAGGCCGGCAAGCCCTGTTGCGACATTTCATTCATGGCCGAGGATGCGAGGCAATGGCACGAGGCCGCGGTGAAGAGAGGCGTTGTGTGCATCGTCGACTGCGGCGTTGCCCCTGGGATGAGTAACCTCTTGGCGGCCTGCGCAGTTGGGACGCTGGATCGTTGCGACAGCATTGACATCGTCGTCGGTGGTCTACCGAAGGTCCGGCGGTGGCCATTTGAATACAAGGCCCCATTCAGCCCACGCGATGTGATAGAGGAGTACATACGACCGGCGCGGTTGGTGGTTGACGGGCGTTTGGTTGTGCGGCCGGCACTCAGCGAGACTGAAGCGGTCGACATGCCGGGGGTTGGGACGCTCGAGGCATTCAATACCGACGGCCTGCGGAGTCTCTGCGACACGTTGGCCGTCCCCAACATGCGAGAGCGGACGATGCGGTATCCAGGGCACGCGGAACTGATGCGAGTCTTCCGGGAGACGGGTTTGTTCAGTGAAGAAAGTCTCACGGTGGGCGATGCCACTATCAGGCCGATTGATCTCACATCCAAACTCCTGCTCGGTCACTGGGCCTATGAACCGGGCGAGGAGGATCTCACTGTCATGCGGGTGCAGGCGGAAGGTCTGTTGGGCGACGATCTTGTTTGTCTGCAGTGGGATCTCTACGACGAATACGATCCGCAGAAGGATCAGACAAGCATGGGCCGCACGACGGCCTTCCCTGCAACTTCCTTTGCGAGGCAGATCCTGCAGGGTCATCGCAAGGTTCCGGGTGTTCATCCTCCCGAGGCATTCGGTGGCGATCCGGCGATTGTCAACAGGGTGCTGGATGACTTGGCGAAGCGCGGCGTCCACTTCCATCGTTCCTGTGAGCCCATCCGGTGACCGTTCGCATCGGCATGATTGGCGGCGGCATGATCGCCCGCGTACATGCCAAGGCGATTGCGGAGACCGGTGGCCGTATCGTCGCCGTCTTCGATGCAGTGCAAACCAAGGCACAATCCTTTGCTGAAGAAGTCGGGTGCGAGATAGAGGGCAGCCTGGAAGGACTTCTCCGCCGCGATGATGTAGATGCCGTTGTCATTGCGGTGCCGAATGATGAGCACGCGCCGACCGCAATCGCTTCCATTGAACACGGCAAGCATGTCTTGCTTGAAAAGCCCATGGCTACAAGTCTGGACGCATGCGACGCCGTGCTTGCGGCACGAGACAATTCGGATCGGATCCTGCAACTCGGATTTGTTTGCAGGTATGCGCCAGCCTCAGTTGCGGCGCGGCGGTTGATCGCGGATGGGGCGATTGGCTCGATCCACCATGTTCGTGCAACACTGCTGCGGCAGCGAGGCATCCCTGGTCTTGGCGGGTGGTTTACTCAGAAAACAAGGTCCGGCGGGGGTTGCCTGATTGACATCGGCGTGCACCTGATCGACCTTGTGCAGTTTCTCACTGAACCCGGTAGGGCCAAGCGTGCAAGCGGACATTGCTCAAGCCTCTTCGGCGGTGACTCGTATGTCTACGACGACATGTGGTCCGAACCACATCCCGGCGGTGTGTTCGATGTCGAGGACTCCATCCGCGCGACGGTGCATTTCGCATCCGGCCTTCGGCTTGATCTCGATGTTGCGTGGGCGACGCACCTTCCGGAAGGGGTCGTCTCGGATGGCATCGTTCTGCAGGGCGATCTTGGCGCGATGTCACTTGACATCTGGGGTGATGAACTTCTCTTGGGATGGGCCGAAGAGGGCCGCCCGGAGCGCCGTGTCGAATCGATTGATGTGTCCGATGCGTGGGATGACGCCTTTGTTGGCGAACATCGCGCATTTGCAGAGGCCATTGACACTCGACAACAACCCGTTGCCGGGGGCGAAGCGGGCCGCAGTGTGCAGGCAATCGTCGAGGCAATCTATGAATCCGACCGACGCAAAAAGGAGGTGGCGATCGTCAATTGACGATCGCCACCTCCTTTTTGCGTCGGTCGGATTCATAGATTGCCTCGACGATTGCCTGCACACTGCGGCCCGCTTCGCCCCCGGCAACGGGTTGTTGTCGAGTGTCAATGGCCTCTGCAAATGCGCGATGTTCGCCAACAAAGGCGTCATCCCACGCATCGGACACATCAATCGATTCGACACGGCGCTCCGGGCGGCCCTCTTCGGCCCATCCCAAGAGAAGTTCATCACCCCAGATGTCAAGTGACATCGCGCCAAGATCGCCCTGCAGAACGATGCCATCCGAGACGACCCCTTCCGGAAGGTGCGTCGCCCACGCAACATCGAGATCAAGCCGAAGGCCGGATGCGAAATGCACCGTCGCGCGGATGGAGTCCTCGACATCGAACACACCGCCGGGATGTGGTTCGGACCACATGTCGTCGTAGACATACGAGTCACCGCCGAAGAGGCTTGAGCAATGTCCGCTTGCACGCTTGGCCCTACCGGGTTCAGTGAGAAACTGCACAAGGTCGATCAGGTGCACGCCGATGTCAATCAGGCAACCCCCGCCGGACCTTGTTTTCTGAGTAAACCACCCGCCAAGACCAGGGATGCCTCGCTGCCGCAGCAGTGTTGCACGAACATGGTGGATCGAGCCAATCGCCCCATCCGCGATCAACCGCCGCGCCGCAACTGAGGCTGGCGCATACCTGCAAACAAATCCGAGTTGCAGGATCCGATCCGAATTGTCTCGTGCCGCAAGCACGGCGTCGCATGCGTCCAGACTTGTAGCCATGGGCTTTTCAAGCAAGACATGCTTGCCGTGTTCAATGGAAGCGATTGCGGTCGGCGCGTGCTCATCATTCGGCACCGCAATGACAACGGCATCTACATCATCGCGGCGGAGAAGTCCTTCCAGGCTGCCCTCTATCTCGCACCCGACTTCTTCAGCAAAGGATTGTGCCTTGGTTTGCACTGCATCGAAGACGGCGACGATACGGCCACCGGTCTCCGCAATCGCCTTGGCATGTACGCGGGCGATCATGCCGCCGCCAATCATGCCGATGCGAACGGTCACCGGATGGGCTCACAGGAACGATGGAAGTGGACGCCGCGCTTCGCCAAGTCATCCAGCACCCTGTTGACAATCGCCGGATCGCCACCGAATGCCTCGGGAGGATGAACACCCGGAACCTTGCGATGACCCTGCAGGATCTGCCTCGCAAAGGAAGTTGCAGGGAAGGCCGTCGTGCGGCCCATGCTTGTCTGATCCTTCTGCGGATCGTATTCGTCGTAGAGATCCCACTGCAGACAAACAAGATCGTCGCCCAACAGACCTTCCGCCTGCACCCGCATGACAGTGAGATCCTCCTCGCCCGGTTCATAGGCCCAGTGACCGAGCAGGAGTTTGGATGTGAGATCAATCGGCCTGATAGTGGCATCGCCCACCGTGAGACTTTCTTCACTGAACAAACCCGTCTCCCGGAAGACTCGCATCAGTTCCGCGTGCCCTGGATACCGCATCGTCCGCTCTCGCATGTTGGGGACGGCCAACGTGTCGCAGAGACTCCGCAGGCCGTCGGTATTGAATGCCTCGAGCGTCCCAACCCCCGGCATGTCGACCGCTTCAGTCTCGCTGAGTGCCGGCCGCACAACCAAACGCCCGTCAACCACCAACCGCGCCGGTCGTATGTACTCCTCTATCACATCGCGTGGGCTGAATGGGGCCTTGTATTCAAATGGCCACCGCCGGACCTTCGGTAGACCACCGACGACGATGTCAATGCTGTCGCAACGATCCAGCGTCCCAACTGCGCAGGCCGCCAAGAGGTTACTCATCCCAGGGGCAACGCCGCAGTCGACGATGCACACAACGCCTCTCTTCACCGCGGCCTCGTGCCATTGCCTCGCATCCTCGGCCATGAATGAAATGTCGCAACAGGGCTTGCCGGCCTCGATGACTGCGCCGAGGGCGGCCAAACCCAGCCAACTTGGAAGCGCGCCCATGACGAGATCCGCCTCCGACGCCAGTTCGCTGACAACCGATAGGTCGGAGCAATCGGCCCGGCGAATAGTGATTTCACCATTGGACCGCTCAGCGACGCGAGCCAGTGCCGCCTCCCCGATGTCAGCCACCGTCACATCTATCGATGCGTCGGCGGCGAGGTCCTCGGCAATGACCGATCCCACCATCCCCCCGCCCAGTACAACTACTCGATGCCCCACGCAATCACCACTTGTCCGCGAGTTCGTCCACCGGCGTTTTTCCACCGCTGCGAACATGGGAGATCGTGGCAATGATCGCCAGGATGAATGCAACGGCCAGAAGTGCCCAAATGAACCAACCCGAGCCCGGGAGGCTGTCGCCGCCGATCAGTCCCACAAAGGCGAGGATTGTGCCAAAGGTCACCAAGTAGAGACAGAACAGTCGCACCGTATGACCAGCCGTGAGCTTCTTCTTCCTTTTCGGGGCGTCAGGATGCCGCATGGGTGATAACCCTCCTCATTGGCTCCACAGTGTAGCGATAACGAAAGAAGCCAAAATTGTCCGCACTTGTCAGTTCACGAATGCGTAGACAGTGCGTAGAGGGGTATGTAACCGCATGGTGGGCGTGAAGCAGCAAGATGTTGCAACCGCCCACATGAAACATGCGGACCGATTGAAGGACTGGCGGAGGCCGGTCCGACGGGCTCAACTCCGGGGAACATCAGTGAGCCCTTGACAATCTGGACCCTGAAGGCACTTCCTTGCCGAAGTGCCGGCCCACGACCGTGCTCGTGGGCCCCCGAGACGCTGGGCGTTTCGGGTCTTGTCAGAGCCGTGGACTTTGTGACCAAGAACGTCGCAAGCCGCTTAGACAAGGAGAGACTGCTGTGTCCGTTACCCCGACACGTGCCAACCTGGTTCTCGAACTCTTCGACGCCTACTACAAGCGCGTCTTCTGCTTCGCTCGGCGTTCACTCGCCCCAGCCGCGGCCGAGGACATCGCTCAGGAAGTCTTCACCCGACTCCTGGAAGTTCGCCGGCTCGATGAAATGACGATCTCGTGCAGTTATCTCATCAAGATCGCTGACAACCTCATCAAGCGGCAGTACCACAAGAACCAGCGGCAGAACGGGTACATCGATTCCGCTCGCGACGATGCGGTTCGCGACCTTCGCAACCAGCAGCGGCCCGAGCCAACATCGCCCGACTACGACGTGGATGCAGCACTCGCTTCACTCCCGTCCCACGAAGCCGATGCGGTTCGCATGGTCGTCTGCGAAGGTCTGAGCTACGAAGAAGTCTCTCGCTCGCTTGGCGTCCCGGTGTCCACGGTCAATAACTGGAAGTACCGAGGCATCAAGAAACTCCAAGCCGCCGCCGCGGAGTACAAGCACTCCGCCTGAGGATTCAGCCAACTCGCCATCCACCCGCCCGCATGGGGCCAGGTTCGCCTGAGCCCCGTGCGGCATTTTTTGAGGCCTTCCTACGGCGTTGGTTCTTCGTTCCGAAAGGCCAGCCGTGCACAATTGACATCCTGATGAATGTCAAACCAACTGCCAAGGCCGGTCAACTGCAGCGCCTGCGCGACGATGCCTTTCAGTGAGGCGATTTTCACATCCCCGCCCTTCTCACCCATCTTCTTGTGCAACAAAATCAGGATGCCAATGCCGTAACTGGATATGTAGTCCAGTTGCGAACAGTCGACGATGATCCGGCGAATGCCTCCGTCGATGAGAGACTCCAGTTGACCAACGAACTCGTCCCGATTCGACCGGTTCAACCCACCATCAGCAACGAGCACCATGATGTCCTTGTCAATCTCGTGGGTACTGAATTCCACGACATCAGGATACACCCTTGCCCTCATAGAGTTCGTAGCGGAGCAGCCTGCAGTCAATGTCCGCATTCATGAAAGGGACGCGGCGGGAAGCTCGCAGGCCCACGGAGGTGGCCCAATCGCGGCTGGTGAAGACGAAACCGCCCCACCCCGGACACGATTGTTTGAAGAAATCACCCATCCGCCGATAGGTTCCAGCAAGCTCGTCACCACCCAGCCGCTGGCCGTACTCGCCATGCAGAAGAATAATTCCCGGCTGATCTGGCAGCGGCGTGTCGGCAAAGTCACAGACCCGAAAGTCAATCAAGTGTTCCACACCCGCCGTGATGGCGTTTCGCCGCGACGCCTCCACCGCTTCCTGATCAATGTCGGTCGCGATGATGGGTGGACACGGGCGGGCATGCCGCAACTTCTTTGCGGCAAGGCGAGCCTGCCCCCAAGCCGTTTCGTCGAAAGTCAACAGGTGCATGAATCCAAAGTTGCCACGCAGAAGACCCGGCACGCGGCCCGTCGCGATGAGAGCAGCCTCGATGGCGATCGTGCCACTTCCGCACATCGGAATGACAAGAGGTTGCGAGGCGTCATACCCCGTTTCCATGAGGACGGCCGCGGCAAGCGATTCCCGCATGGGGGCTCTCGTTGGAATACGGCGATACCCGCGATCGCTCAACTTTCGCCCCGATGTATCGAGGTAGATGCGGCAGCGATCGTCGTTCCAGTACATGTGCACAACCGCGCGATCGCTTCTGGGTCCCGAATCAGGACGGCGTCCCGCGACGCTGTTGATGCGATCGACAATCGCGTCTTTGAGCCTGACATTCGGAAACATCGAGTTGGTGATTGTGTCGTTGCTCACTGTGGAAGTGACTGAGACATATCCGTCGGATGCGATTACTCGCTCCCACGGAAGACGAACCGCACCCTCGTACATCGCCTCGGCATCGCGAGCTCGAACATCCGCAAATCGCTGCAACACATGCAGCGCGGTTCGCAGTCGCAGGTTCAGCATCATGGCATCCGCCATGGTGCCGCGGATTTCCACGCCCGTGCGATCAGTCGATTCGGGGTCGAACCCAAGCGACCGCACTTCCTCCTCCACATAGGGACCCAGAGTCGGCGGACAGGTCAGCCGCAGCAAACGAGGTGGATCGCTTGGCTCGCTCACACGCGTTCCAGCACTTCCGCCACGCGATTAGCCGCCTGATGCATACTGGCCTCGTCGATCGTGTGGTACGTCAGGAACTGCAAACTCGTCTCTCCGAGGTGCCTCGCAACCGGCAGACGATCCGCCGGGACAAAGCCGGCATCGGCAAACGCCTGTTCGCGGTAGATCTCTGGACACGGTCCCTGAAAGCATGGCACACCCGCCTCATGCATCTGCTCGAGAATGCGATCGCGTTCCTCGCGGTTCTCGGCGAAGCAGTGATAGCGATACCACGCATGATCGATCCGCTCGCTGGGCCACGGCGATCGAAAACTACCGCCGCTCGTGACGGCGTCGTGCAGCAACCTGGCGTTGCGGCCATTGATCTGCGCCCAACCAGTAATACCGGGGCGGACCTCATGGCGGCGAACCTGCTCCTTCGAGTAGAGCGGCAAGTACTCGACCAAGAGCGGTCGCGGCCCGACCAAACTCATGTCGCCACGCAGCACATTCCACAACTCGGGGAGTTCATCGAGGCTCGCAAGTCGCATGATGCTGCCAAGTGGAGTAAGCCGCCCCGAATCCGTCTCAGGATCGACTGTTGATGCACTTCCCAGCCGCATCGTGCGGAACTTCATGAGCCGAAAGACCCGGCCACTGCGGCCGGGACGCTCCTGAACAAACAGGATCGGCAGGCCCATGGTCAAGAAGATCAGGAGGCTGAGCAGCACAAACAGCGGCGATAGCAGCAGCATCGCGACCGCCGACACCACGATGTCAAATAGCCGTTTCACTACCGCACCGTATGGCAAACGCTCCCCCGGGACAACCACCGGGAAATCTCCTGCAGGAGGATCACTTCGCACGCCATGCGAAGAAATACAGAACGCTGATGAGGAGCATGGGCATGCGGAGCAGCCAGGGGGCGAAGACGGCGGCGGGGGCATTGTGGTGTCCTGTCATGGTGCATTGTTCTCCAAGAGATCGAGCATCAGTGCAAGTGGCAAGCGATTGTGCCTGCCTGCAGTGAGTTGGACACGACGCATGCGTGGTCCGCTGTTGGAGACCCCCAGAGACTCCATGACCGCCTCTGCATCAGGACAACGAAGAGACGCTGTCCTGGATCCGAAGGAAGGCGAGCCATGCGTGCACCCACAGGGAGTGCTCTCCGCTGCACCCTCTCGGTGGAGGGGGCCGGTCAACTGTCATTTCTTCCCCGAGGCCGGCATCGCTCTCCCAAAGCCTTATACAGCGCCATGGTGTCTACATCCATGGTTGTGGCGGGGTCATCGACCTCGATTCGGCGAAGTTGATCGCTGTGCAAATTCCAGTAACCGCGAAGTCCATCACGGCCGTCATGGCCGAGGATCTCCTCGCACATCCCGGGGGGAATGAGTACGGGGTGACCACCGCGATCACCGCACTGCGGCACGAGAGCATGATGTGGGGTTGTGCTGGACTCATCGAGCATGCGTTGCACCGTATTCTGCTGCACAGCGGGAAGATCGGCTGGATGAAGCAGCACTACAGAATCAGTATGCTCCGCTGCGATCGCCCGAAGTCCACGTCGAATCGAATCGAACATGGGTGCATCGGCGTCGCCGTGCACCATGGAAAACACCCGCGGAGCGAGCGCCGCGGTGATGGCGTCGGCGTCGTGATCAAGCACGACGAACATCGCCGCGCAGAATGGCGCGAGCAGATCGTACGATGCTTCGATCATGGTCCGCTCACTACCGGGGGGCCACGGAAGCAACTGTTTGGTCTGTGTGCCCAGACGTTTGCTTCGACCGGCGGCCAGAAGAAGACCGATTGGGCGAGGCGAACTCACCGAGAAACATCCAGATGGGGTCCATCCACGCTGACTCGCCCCCGCTGCTCGCGGACCTGCACGAGTTCGGCTGCAATCGAGAGAGCGATTTCTTCGCCACTCACCGAACCGATGTCCAAGCCAATCGGGGCGTTGACTGCGTCGAGGGCGTCTTCGCTCACACCACGATCCAGCAATTCCCGCCGAACGAGCAGCACCTTCCGCTTGCTGCCGATCATGCCGACGTAACGGGCGCCGCGATCGATGACGGCGGCCAGGGCCTGCGCGTCGTGCCGATGGCCTCGTGTGACAATCACGCAGAACGTCTCGGCGTCGATGTCCGCAGTAGCGAGCATCTCCGCCATCTCACCCGGTGCCTGATGGCATCCTTCTGGCGCGAAACTCTCGAGCAGGTCGGCGCGATCATCAAAGAGTGTCGTCTCGAAGTCAAGCCGCAGACCATGCCGCGCCACCGCCTGCCCAATGTGGCCGCCACCTGCAATCAACAGCCGAGGCTGCGGGGGGATGTGCAAGTCGTAGCGAGCCGGGTCGTTATCAATCCGCACGAAGACGGGAAGCCGGGTATCCACTCGACCACAAACCGCCTGTTCGATGGAGCTGAGTTCATCGGTCTCTGGCAGGGTGCCGATGGCAACGAAGAGCGTTCCCCCGCAGATCAATCCGTCATCCCATCCATAGTCGTGGTCAAGGGTGAAGTCGTGGACCCCAGTCGTGCCTGAGAGCAGCATTGCCATGGCCCGGCGGGTCAACTCGGCCTCGACGCAGCCCCCGCCGATGGTTCCGAAAGTGGTTCCTGAGTGATCGACGAGCATCATTGCACCCGCTTGCTGGGGAGTCGATCCGCGGGCCCCCACCACGAGACAGGCTCGCATGGGGCCACCTTCGGACCGCATGGCGACGGCTCTTGACAAGACTTGCGCAAACTGACCATTCACCTTCGAAACACTCCTGCAAGTACCGGGGCTGACACAGCGTACCGCCGCAGCAGAGAACTGTATTATGACACGCATATCCTGATTCGTGAAGACTCCGCACACAAGGCATTCCCCCGATGACCACCGCAGCAACCGCCGTCTCGCCCAGCGCCATGGACTTCTTCTGCGTTCACCACCTGCTCGACGAAGACGAACAGGCCATTCAGGACGCGGTCGCTCGCTTTGTTGATGATCGCGTGATCCCCGTGGTGGCCGATGCCTTCGAAGAAGGTCGCTTCCCGAAAGAACTCGTCCCCGAGATTGCCGAAATGGGATTGCTCGGATGCAATATCGACGGGTACGACTGTGGCGGGTTGAGCCATGTCTGCTATGGACTGGTCAATCAGGAACTCGAGCGTGGTGATGCTGGCATTCGCAGTTTCGTCTCAGTGCAGGGCAGCCTGTGCATGTATCCGATCTTCACCTACGGCACCGAAGAACAGAAGCAGCGGTGGTTGCCAGCGATGGCGCGGGGTGAAGCCATTGGCTGTTTCGGGTTGACCGAATCGAACGGCGGCTCGGACCCGGGTGCCATGACGACGACCGCCACACGCGATGGAGACGATTGGATTCTCAATGGGTCCAAGATGTGGATCACCAACGGAACGATCGCCGATGTCGCGGTCGTCTGGGCGGCAACCGATGAAGGAATTCGCGGCTTCCTTGTCGAGAAGGACATGGCGGGCTACCGCACTCGAGACATCGAACACAAGTTCTCGCTACGGGCGTCCATTACCAGTGAACTCTTCTTCGACGATGTCCGCGTGCCAAATGCGAACATGTTCCCAGAAATTCACGGGCTTCGTGGCCCATTGAGTTGCCTCACTCAGGCACGATACGGGATTGCGTGGGGCGTGCTCGGCGCCGCGCAAGCCTGCTTCAAGGAGGTCTTGGAGTACACCAAGGTTCGAGAGCTCTTCGGCCGTCCGCTCTCACACACACAGACCATTCAGCTTCGGCTCGCGGACATGGCCCGTCGCATCACGACCGGGCAACTGCTCGCTCTGCAGCTTGGCCGCATGAAGGATGCCGGCACGGTGCACCACAGCCAAGTTTCGATGGCCAAGTGGAACAACACCCGGCTCGCCATCGACATCGCCCGCGACGCCCGGGACATGCTCGGTGCCAGCGGCATCAGCGTTGAGTTTTGCCCGATTCGCCACATGCTCAACCTCGAGAGCGAGATTACCTACGAGGGAACCGAGACAGTCCACGAGCTGGTCGTCGGTCGAGAACTCACCGGGCACGCGGCGTTCTAGTTGTTCGCGGCTTCGCTGACATTTTCCTCCCGGGGGGGAGAGAGAAATCTGGACGCGCTTGATTGCATGCCTTCCTGCCTCTCCATGAAGAAGAGGAGACGAGCAACGCTCAGCGAGTTCTTCGTGTGTAGATAATCACAAAGCCTTGACACCCCGCCACCGCGCAGGTCTTGCAGTCGTCACCGAAATCGGAGTCTTCGAGTGTCTTGGCGAACACTTCGAAGCCGAGTGATTCGTACAACTCAGTCGCTTCCTTGGCGCGGTTGGGATCGACCAGTTGGCGGCGTTCCCATCCGTCAGCGACCAGCGCGGGGTCGTCGTTGATGGAAAAGGAGTCTCCACCGCCCTCGCCGCATCCGCCGATGGTCAAGTCAACCCGCATCAGCCAGCCGGAACGGCCATTTCCTCTTCAGCGAGTTTCGCGAGGCGGCGGTGCCCGAGGATTGCGGCACCGAGCGATGTGGTGAACATGCACATCTCGCCTTCCGGAACATTGACCTCATGGTCGAGTTGCCGCGTCACTTCTCCAGGAACGGTGCTGAAGTGCATGATGCCACCAATGAGCGTGAATTCGGGTTCGGCCTTCACCCGCTTCATGAGTTGTACGCACCGAACAACCAGCGACTCGATAGCGCCCTGCATGATGTCCGCAGGAGGCGTACCAAGTGACAACTGGTTGATGACCTCGGACTCAGCGAAGACTGCGCACACGCCTGAGATCTCCGCCGGATCCTTGGCGGTACTCAGCAGCGGGCCGATCTCCTTTGTTCCATATCCCATGTAGCGGGCAGTTTTCTCAAGGAAGGCCCCGGTACCGGCCGCGCACTTGTCGTTGAGTCGAAAGGACTTCACCTTGCCGTCCTCCTCGATCCGAATCGCCTTCATGGTCTGGCCGCCTACATCCAGAACGGTACGGGTGCCCGGGAACAATCGGATTGCGCCACGAGCGCTCGCTGTCAAGTCGGTCACATGGATGTCCTTGACCACACAGCGATGCCGTCCGATTCCGGTGGAAACGGTGTAGTCGATGTCATCCTGTGCAAGCCCGGCCTTCTCGATGCACGCCTGCCAGGCATCGGTTGACACCTTGTCGAGTTTGAAACCGGTGTGGCGGACGTCAGTGGAAAGGATAGAACCCTGATCGTCAACGGCGATCGCCTTGGTATAGGTTGAACCGACGTCGATTCCAATGGTGATACTCATTGTGCTGCCTCCGCACTGGCGTGGGGTTGCCGAGATGCAATGATGCGATCCATGGCGAAGAGCGCCGCCCCGAGCGCCCCCATGTAATGTGAATCGTCGCTGATATTCAGTTTCTTGCCGAGCCGCTCTTCGAGTGCCTTGACCATGGCGATGTTTCGGGTCACGCCGCCGGTGAAAGTGATCTCGTCCTGAATACCGACTCGACGCATGAGACCCGCCGATCGCGTGGCGATGGATTCATGCACACCCCAGAGGATGTCCTCGACCTTCTTGCCCTTGCCAAGCCACGACAACACTTCGGACTCGGCAAAGACCGTGCAGGTCGTACTGATCTTGACAGGCTTCGTATATCGAAGGGCGGTAGGACCAAGATCGTCAAGCGTCAGATCCAAGGCCGCCGCGGCTGCGCCGAGAAATCGGCCGGTGCCGGCGGCGCACTTGTCATTCATGCAGAAGTCTTCGATCTCACCCGTCTCACCGATTCTGATGGCCTTGGTGTCTTGACCGCCCATGTCAACGACGGTTCTGGTATTGGGAAACATGTGTACCGCTCCGCGCCCGTGACAACTGATCTCCGTCACCTGATCGTTGCCGAACGTCACGCGATACCGTCCATAGCCCGTGCCGATCACATACTCGACCTCCTCGTTGGCGATGTCGGATTCCTTGAGCGCCTTTTCGAAGACGTTCTCGGCTGCGGCCACCACATTTGATCCGGTATCGATCAGCGCCGTAGCAACAATCTTGCGATCTTCATCGACAATGGCCGCCTTGGTCTGCGTCGATCCAACATCCACTCCTGCTGCGTAGGCCATGAATCAGTTCTCCTTGCCCGCAATCGCGGCCTTCTGTTTGCGCGACGCCAGGCCCTCAAAGAAAGCGTCGACTCTGTTCTTCATCTGTGCTTCGGAAATCACCCGCGAATCCATCATGTCCGACTCGACAAAGAGGCTCGGGATGTCCTTCTTCGCGGCAAAATACCCCCGGCTGTCCGCAAGGCCCGTCGAGACCGTACGGCAACTCTTGATTGGGTGGTAGACGACGCCATCGACCGCATAGTCGTCCACCATGTCCACGAGCATCCGATCCTGATGAAACATGCTGTCCATCGCGTCGCGCACATTGATGAGCGTACCCTCCGCCATGCTCTCAAGCGGTTTCGCCAAGTCGTACTCAAAGCCGAGATTCGTGCCGCCCGATGCGAACCACAGATACGTGGAGTTGATGAACGAACCACCCCACTCACTGAAGAGTTCGTTGAATCTCCGGAAGATCGGATAGCACGGCACGCCGATGAAGACGAGCCGGTAAATCTCCTCGGCAAGCGCGCCGATGCCGTTGGTGGCCTTGTACTCCATCTCCTCGACCAGATCGTTGAAGTAATCGGCACCCTCCCTGGTTCCACGGAAGCCGTTGGCCACGCCAAGGAAGATCGTGCCGTCCGTCAACGCGTTGAAGGGTGCGGGCCGGGCCTTATTGGCCTCGATGACCCGCCTCCAACCGACGCTCATGGTGTTGGCGTGACGGAGAATCTCCCGGAACTTGTCGATGTCGAACTTCTTGCCGGTGACCTGTTCGCACAGCGTGATGAGTTCCGATATCTGCTTCTGGACGTATCGCCTGTCGTTTTCGAAATCCTGATCGCCTGGCCAAGACTGCGTTCCCGCCTGTCGAGTTCCAGGTACATCGAGTGTGAACATCGGACACCCGTGCATCCGCTCCCATATCTCGGCCCACTTCACGTAGGTGTTGCAGGCGTTGGTCAGTACGGCGATGCTCGGCTTGGGAATACGGCCCATGGGATGCTCACCGCCACGGAGTTGCACACTCACGTCGGCTTTGACGTATCCGCAGATGTCGGGGGAGTAGCCGTAGTCCTCGGCCTCACTCAGAAAGTCGCCTGCAACACGGCGAACGGCCGTCTGCAACGAGTTGATCTCGGGGAATACGACGGGCAAGTCGAAGGTCTTGAGGATTTCATTCATGCTGCCCATCACGAACACATAGGCGGACTGTTCACCTTTCTCCGCCGTCTCGCCGAGTTCTGTGAACCAGTCTCGGAACAACTGCGCGCCGTCACGGTTTCCGCGTCCAACAATGTCGCATGTGCTTGGTGTTTCGGTAGTCATCTGATTGGTGCTCCCGCCATCAGGCAAAGAGGATGTTCTCCAGGAATGTCTCAATCTGGAGTTCAAGTTGATCGAACGAACTCATGTTCTCTTCGAATTCACTGACGAAGTACGGGATTTTCTCGTCATCGAGCATGTGGATATAGGCGACTTGCTCCTCAAGCCCCGGCTCGCACATCTTGGCAGCCGCCACGATGGCGGCGTCTGCCCGCGACTCCTTGATCCGTTGCAGGAGCATGTCCTCCTTGGGCTTGCGGTTGTCATGCTGTACCGGGCTGTAACTGGATTGTTCGATGTACGCCTCTGACAGGGACAACAGTGGGTTGTCCGTCACCGGCACATCTTCGAGGAGATACCGCATGCCGATCAAGAAGTCGTCATCGACGACATAGCAGGTGCGACCAAGCATCCGTACAAGGTCGAGCGGCGGCTGCTCGCAGAAGGCGCCCTCAAAAACCACGCGAATACGATC
This sequence comes from Phycisphaerales bacterium, assembly GCA_030748155.1. GTDB lineage: Bacteria > Planctomycetota > Phycisphaerae > Phycisphaerales > SM1A02 > UBA12567. Next base: position 18,770 of record JASMMN010000024.1, on the reverse strand, counting down.
CTCTCGCCGCGTCTCCCGCTCCCGAAGCATCGGAAGCACAGACGAAAGCAGATCGTTGTGCTCCTCTCGGGGAATCACGCCGCCGATGGCGACAAGGGCGTATGCCTCGTCGGCGGTCACAAGCCAAGGCGCCTCGCGTTTGATCTCGTAGAGTTCCCGCATCAACCGGCGGTTCTCGTTGAACACCTCGATTGACACAGAGATCGCCTCGTCGCTCACCTCGTGGCCCACGATTTCTTCGATCAACCGACGCATGCGACCGTATTCCTGAGAAAGCCAGTCCGCCGAGGCCACCGAGTTTGGATTCTGCGGCAGGTAGAGAATCTGACACGGATAGTCGAAGTTCCGACCGAAGATTGCAGCGAGATTCCGGGCCGCGTCACAGATTGGGTGCGACACGAAAATGTCGAGTTCAATGCCGCCTGACAGGGCTGCTTCGAGCGAGGTCTTGATGATCGAGCAGAGGTAGGATCCGAAATGAGAATCGGCGTTGTTCGGCTCGAGCATCGTCCCGCACATCTTGACGGGCATCATGCCCGCCGCATGTGCGAGTTCCTCTGGGAAATACACTTGAAAGTGTCCGAGCGTCTTTCCGCCCTGCTCACGCCACCGCTTGATGGTGGGGAACGTCGTGTCCTCTACGAGTTCCCGGCAGTGGTACATGATCTCGTCGAGGGGTTCGCCTCCCCATTCGTTGAAAACGGTCATGAGCATGACTCCCCGCAGGTGCACTGCGTGCTGTCCTCGGGATAGGTCCAACCCGGCAACTCGGTGCCGATACATGAGTAATCCATCTTCGGTGGCCTCGCGCCGCGGTCAAGCAACTTCACGAGGCCAGAACGGATGAATGGATTCTTCTCGGGATTGAAGGTCTCGCCGGTCTCGCGGGCGAGGGCCTCGTCGTCAATACCTCGCTGCAACTCCTTCTTGAAGAGTGCTCGCGAGTAGGGCGCGTCCTTCGCCATCTGGCGGGCTGACTCATACCCACGGCGAAGCGCATCGACCTCCTCATCAAAGATGCCGTTTGTGAGCCCGACCTGATAGGCGCGGTCTGCGGTCATGCCGCAGTCAAAGAGTTCGAAGATGATCGAGTCGCCCATTCCAAGTCGTTTCAACTCGCCCGCCCCGCCGAAGCCGGGAAGTATGGCGTAGTCGAGCTCGGGTTGGTTGTAGGTGTTCTTCTGCTGCCACTTGGACACTCGCTCAAGCGTGTCGTACACAAATCCGTATTGGCGAACATCGAAACGCAAATCCGAGAAGTAGGTGAACTCGGCTCCGCCGCCCCACTTCTCCCCGAACACGGCAATGGTGGCGAGCGGGCTGGTCTGGATGAGCCGGAAGAGCCCAACGGCATTTTTGCTGGAGGCGGCCGCTTCGATTTCGGTTAGCGGGGCGTACCCGCGGTCCCGCTCAAACCAGCCGCGATTGAACTCACGGGCGTCGGCTCCGAGCATTCGCATGCCGGTACCCGCAGCGGTAAACACGACCGCCCCACACTTGCCCTCACGGTGCAAGTCGAGCGCACGGCGGTAGGCGTGGCCAAGTTGATCGACCGCCGCCCGGTTGAAGACATTGCCTCGCATCGGTGAGTTGAAGATGATGCTTGCGACGCGATCCTTCGGGTTGGGCCCCACGAACTTCAGGTCCGGATAGCAGGCCACGTAGGTGCCGCTCTTGAGGTCAAGTTCGGCAACAGGCGTGCAATAGGCCGTTCCGTACCCGAGAAGCCGGTCGATTCCCCGCTTCTTCATTTCATGCAGCAGGCATGGCTTGCCAGTGCGTGGCCCGATCTTCCCATCGGTATCAAGTAATTCGGTGGCATATGGGTCGTCGGCATTCTCGTCGGCGGCCCTGCGGACCAGTTGCAACAGCCCATCGATGGTGAACTCCGCAATCAATGCATCGATCATCTCGATAATGCCTACCTTGAAACGAAGCCCTGCCCGCGTGCAGATATTGATCTGCCCGGGCGTGGCGTAGCCATCCTGCACAAGGTCGAGCATGTAGAGCGCGATGGGAAGCACGTACCGACGGAAGCACCGTCCGCCGAGATCGTCGGCGTTGGCCACATGGACGATCGAATCGGCGCTCTTGATTTTTCCGGCCCGGCGATCTCGCTCGGCAGCCTCGTACCACGACCAGTATTCATCGCGGGAGATTCCGCAGATATCAACATAGTCGCCGCTCTTGGGGTCGAAGACCTGCGCGGGCTTTGATCGCTTGCCCTCGCTCCACCGAAAGAAGCCACTGCCCTCCTTGGAATTCACGCCACCGCAGCCACGTGACTCCAATTCAGCAATCCAGTCCGGAATGGCCTTGCCGTCCCGGCTGTAGAGGCACCGCAGACGATCATGTGCCGGGAGCGCCGCGCCGAGATGCCTTGACGATTCGGTGTATGGCATGTGACCGGTCTGATCGAGCACGGTGAAGGGGTTGGCCGTGAAGAGATTCCAGACACCGCCGCGAATCACGATGTCGTCACCACTCTGCACGTCCCACGACACGATGGCGCCCATGCCTTGAAAGATGGGGTCGGTGATGTAGCCGTGGTGATCACGCGGCATCGCGATCACGGTTTTCTCGAGAATCTGATCGGCAAAGACAACACCAAAGTCGAAGGTTTCGCGAGAGGCGTACTTCCCCTTCATGACATCGATGAGCCGGTTCGCCTCAAAGGGGAAGTACCCGTGAACGGTCAGCAGTTTGCTACGAAACACCTCGGATGTGAACAGTACCGCGAGTTCCTCGGTGGTATGCGAGGACGTGTTCGAGAAGATCGCGTCGACGGCTTCCGGCGCGACAGTCTCTTCGATAATCGCAAAGATCTTCGACTTTACATCAACCGACTCGGTGACAGCCTCCCAGATGATGTTGCATCCGGCCAGTTCCGCATAGTCGGTTGTGTAGATGGTCCTCGCTTCCATAGACTCGACATCTTCGGCTCGCAACCGGAAGCCCTGGACATCGCCCTTCCAACGTCCGGAGATTGTCTTCTTGGCTCGCCCAAGCGAGGCGTCGTTGATGTCGAGCACTACGACCTCGGCCTCGGTCTTGAGCAGCAGATCGATGACAATGCCCTGGCCCATGGTTCCTGCGCCAATCACCGCCACGCGTTTGATGGCATTGACCCGTTTGACAGCGGGGTCAATCGTCTTGTTGCCGTAGTGGAATGCTTGTTTCATGGCTTGCTTCCGTGTAATTGGGACTCAATCCCGTTGGGTGTCTCTGATGATGACGGCGATGCCTTGGCCGCCACCGATGCAGGCAGAGGCGCATCCGAGCGGCTCTCCTCGTCGTTCCATTTCGTACATGAGGTCCACAAGTAGTCTCGCCCCGGTCGCCGCAAGGGGATGCCCGATAGCAACCGCGCCGCCGTTCACGTTGAGTCTCTCGCTGTCGAGTCCGAGTTCCTTCTGCACACCAACTGCTTGGGCGGCGAAAGCCTCGTTGACTTCCCACAGGCCGATGTCATCTATCGACAGGCCCGTTCGCTCAAGCGCACGGTGAATGGCGGGTACTGGCCCGCGACCCATCAACCGCGGCTCGACGCCCGCGATGCCATAGCCGACGATTTCAAAACGAGTCGAAATCCCAAGTTTCTCGGCTCGCGACCGATCCGCTACCACGAGCGAAGCGGCGGCATCGCTGATCTCGCTGGCGTTGCCCGGCGAAACAAGGTCGTTGGGTGTAAACCCTGGAAGCCTGGACAGTTCGTCAAGAGTTGTGTCACGCACACACTCATCGTGGGCGAGGTAGACCGGCTCGCCCGCGAGGTTGTCCGCCTCGAAGGCAAACATGCCCCGGAGGGCATCGCCGCCGTTGAGGTGACTCACTCGGTTGGCTTCTCTCGCCCGGCGGTGCGACTCTTCGGCGAAGGCGTCGCACTCTTCGCGCGTCACACCGACGCTGTGGCCGTATTCATCGGCTGTCACCATCATGCTGGTATTGAAGAGGTCATGGTTGAGACCGGCGAGAATCGTGTCCTCGAGCGTACCGTTGGATCCGAACTCCCAGAAATCCGCTCCGGAGAGGCGGGGCGCCCTGCTCAGCCGCGGAGCCCTGGACATGGTCTCGGCACCAAAGCACAGCGCAACTCTTGTGTCGTCCATTGACGACGGCATGGCAATCTGATGCATGGCGCTGACGACCGTCTGGAAACCTGAACCACAGATTCGCTGTACGAGCAGCGATGGTGTATCGATCGGTAACTCGCACCGAAGTGCGACATTGCGGGGGAAGTAGATGTCCTGCCCCCCCGGCGAGGTGAATTGATAGACGTTGCCGCCGTAGGTGGCATCAATGCAATCACGCTCTATTCCTGCCCGCTTGATAGATTCGTTCGCCGCCGCGACCGCGAGATCCTCGGGAGAGAAGTTGCTGAGCGTGCCACACTTGACGCCCACGGGTGTCCGGGCGGCACCTGAAATCACGAATGATGTTGCACTCTGGTCGCTCATCGCGCCAATTCTCCTGCCAATGGTTGTTCTTGTATCTCGATGACAAGGTCGGAAGGAACCGATTTGAAGAGTTCTTCGATCTCATGCTTGAATGAATCGAAGACCCGCTGCCGGACGATCTTGGCGGACGGGGTGAGTTCTCCACGTTCCAGGGAGGGGTCTCGCCCCGCCAGAATCACGCGCCTGACGCGTTGATACTTGACCTCGATCCGCGGGTTGATCCGGGCGACTTCGGTCGCGAAGAGTTCACGGATGGTGGGGTCGTCCGTCAAGACCGGCGCATGAATGCCCTGCTCATCCGCCCACGCTTGAAGCCGCACGAAGTCGGGGAAGACGAGCGTTGACACAAAGTCCTTCCCACTTCCGATGACCACCGCGGTGCCGATGAACGGTGATTCGTTGACCAGCGTGTTCTCAACCCGTTGCGGATGCACTTTCTCGCCGGTTGTCAACTTGAACGCACCGTCCTTGCGGCCCAGAATGCGAAGTCCATCGCGAGTGAATTCACCAAGATCGCCGGTGTGGAACCAGCCGTGATCATCAATCACCCGGCTCGTAGCGTCCTCGTCGTCAAGGTATCCGGCCATTACATTGGGACCCTGCACCAGGATCTCCTGATCGCTGTCGATGCGGATCGTGACGCCGGGAATCGGAAATCCCACGTATCCGCTTCGCCACTTGCGATCAGGACTTGTGACGGTGACGCAAGGCGATGTCTCGGTCAGTCCAAAGCCTTCGAACACCTGAATGTCGTAGTCACGGTATGCCTGCTCGACTCCGGCCGGCAGCGGCGCACCGGCGGTGAAAACGAGTCGCAGGCGATCATGAAACACACTCTGTTCGCAAGTTTCGCATTCCCGGCAGCGGTTGAGCAGTGATTGATGTACCCGTGGAACGCTGAAGAAGATCGTCGGTCGATACCGCCGCCAATTGTCGAGCAACCGGTCCATGTCACGGCCACGAGAGTCGTCGAGTCCGAGGATGCACCCGTTGTAGAGGGCCATGAATCGCTCAAACAGCCCACCGAAACTGTGGTGCCACGGCAGGAAACTCAACATCACGTCTTCCTGATTGATGTCCCAGATAAGCGAGATCGCCTTCTGCTGAGAAATGAGGTTTCGGTGGCTCAGACATACGCCCTTGGGCGGACCGGTCGTGCCGGATGTGTACATCACGAGACAACGATCGTCGGCACCAACCGCATTGACTCGGCTCTCGTATTCGAGCAGCGGCGCGCCGCCATCGGCGAGTAAGGAATCGAAGTCCACCGCGCCCCAAGCGCGTGTGGCGTCGGAGGCATCCATGCAGAAACAGGATTCAATGAAGTCATGTTGGTTGCGATCAATCTTGTCGAGTTGCTTCATGTTCGATACGACCAGCATTCGCGGCTTCGCGTGGCGAATGACATATCCGACCAGTGGGGCCGGATATCCGGCAAACACAGGAACAGTGACGGCACCGATCGACTGAATGGCCAGTTCCAGAATCAGCATTTCGACCCGGTTTTCGGACACGATGCCAATGCGATCGCCGGGGTGAATGTCGCGTTCGATCAAATGGCGACCCACCCGGGCAACACGGTCTCCCAGTTCGCTCCAGGTAAGTTCATGCTCATCGTCGAGTATGCGGTACTTCGTACATACGCGGTCGCCCCACCGAGACATCCTGTCCCGGATAAGCGCGCCTATGGAAACTTCATGCTCCCCAAGTTCGATGGGCGATCCATGCTCTTCGCCGAGTCGTCGAATGCCGACCTTCTCATCGAGTCCATGGACGGTAAGTTGCGAGTACGCAAGACAACTGTCCTGCAACAACTCTCGTGTCAGGCGAAACCGGTCTTCCGCCGGCTCGCGGAGGAACTCTTCATCGAAGGGCCGCACGCCGGCGCGGATCCGCACGAGATAGGTCGCGACGAACTGCATGATCGATGCCGCGATCTCTCTGATGTGTGAGCACCCTGTCCGGCCACCAAGCCGGGAACTGATTTCGTTCAGCACTCCTCGCTCGACTCGAAGTCCTACGAGGAGTTGGGCTGTTTTCTTGACCTCGCTGCACACGGGGAATGGTGAACGGATCATGTTCAGATCGCTTCGCAGTATTTGGCGTTCGGCCACGCCGATGGCAACTTCAAGGCGAATGAGATGCTCGCTGTCGTGGAACGTACCCACCAACACGAGGTGCTCATCACCGTCCTCGTAGAGATCGATGTTGATATTGCGCTGCGCACTCAGTTTCATTGTTCTGCTCCTTGCCCCGGTTCCGCCCTTATCCCTCCGAAACTTGATGGCTCGGGCTATTGCTTGCTGCACTTGCTTCGCCAGATCCTTGAACATCGATCGCTCGGCCTGCATATCCGCCAGCGCCGCGTACCGCTGTAGCGGCTCGAGAATCCATTCTTCGTTTGTGAACAGTCTGACGCTCTCCAGCCCGCGATTGAGCGCAACGGACAGATCCTTGACCGAACTGGTCACATGTCCCTTGTTCTTCAGAATGATATTGCGATGGCCTTCCCACACTTCTTCCCATGTTGCGTCAGACGAGTAGGCGCCGTTGGCCTGCCCGACGTCGAATACGCCCCTGGTGATCTGCCGAACAAACTCGTCTTTGCTCTGGTCAAGGCAGAGATCGCCCATTCGCAGATCGATGCACTCGCCACTTGGTTTCACCATGTGAATGAGCCCACCGACATTGAGAACAATCGAGATCATCGCCTTATCGAATTCAATGCGGGTTGCCGGCGCGTTCGGTACATGCGTGAACGGGTAATCGTGCGCCTGCAAGATCGCCGCGATTCGCTCTTGTTCGAAGCCGCCGCCACCAGCAAACACAATTGAGCCCTTCTTCTCAAGCAGATAGGTCGTGTCCGCCCCGCTGCCGCGCCGCCCACCTGCCTGAAGCGATATTCCCCGCACCAGGCGAGCCTCGATAGCTGCCTGCACTTCCGAGGTGACCCCTGGAAGCCGTTCCATGAGAATGGCTTCATTGAGTTGGGATTGGAATTCGCTGAATGTCGATTCGAAGAGCACACCGTTGGGCAGGATGAGCAGAATCGGCATGTGATGCCGTACCTGCTCCGGCGAATCCAGCAGTCCTCGCCTGGCGGAGTTCTCAAGAAAACTCGTTACTTCGCCGGTGAATGCCCCGAGTTGATTCGGATTGCAGCACACCAGCAGGAGTTCTGGGAGCAACTTCTTTGCATCCGCCTCAAGCAAGTTCGCAAAGATGCGGCCATGGATGGACACGATCTGCTGCTGCCCGTTGTGTTCAAGTCTGAGGCGGCCAGCCTCCTTGAGAGTCTCGGTAATGCCGTCCCGGCTCATGCCTACAAGACACTCGGCATGCGTATGCATGAATAACCCGACACCGAGGGCGCCCGGCGGATGAATTCCGAGATGTCCAGCGGTCAACATTGGCCGCTCCCTTCGGTCGAGAACCGGCACGGCGGCGCAGGCCGCTCGCCAAACGGCTCGTGTGCGTGGCCGGAGTTGGCCATGAGCGCGGCACCAAAGGCCCCCGCGAACTGAGGAAGCGGCGGAAGCAACACTTCATCATCAAGCACTTCGTTGAGCGCCACACGCATCGAGCCGCAGTGCGCCACCACGCCGCCCGTCGCCGCCACCGGTCCGTCATGGGAGACAATCATCTCAAAGAGCCGCGAGGCGATCGAGTGAAACAATCCGCGGGCAATGTCCTTGGGATCCTCGCCGGCCTTGATGCACTCAAGCACCTCGGTCCCGGCGAAGACGGTGCAATAACTGTTGATGACGGCGTGCTTCTCAGATTGCGCGGCGAGCTCGTCGAGTTCGCCAAGCGTCATGCCGAGTTTCACGGCGATGGATTCGAGAAATGTTCCGGTTCCTGCGGCGCACTTGGCGTTCATGCGGTAGTCAGAAATCTGCCCGGTCGTGTCGAGACGGATGACTTTGGTGTCCTGACCACCGATGTCGATGATGTTGCGGACCTGCGGATACCACTCAAGAGCGCCACGGGCATGACAGGTGATCTCGGTGATCTTCCGCCCGGCATCTGGAACCCACTCCCGTCCGTACCCAGTGGAGATACATGCCTCGATGTCCCCAGACGACCTCCCGGCTTCGGCCAACGCCTCACCCAGCACCGTCTTGGCCGCATCCTCGTAACTGAACCCCGAGGACACGACGCTCTTCCCGACCAATGTGCCCCTATCGTCGATGATGACACACTTGGTGGCCGAGGATCCAGCGTCGATACCGGCAAAGAGGACGCCACTCATGAGCGATGTGCCTCCAACTGCTCAATGAAGGCTTCGATATTGGTCATCGACTGCGAGGTTGAAAAGAACCGGATATCGGTCAGGTCTCCATCGAGGACAAGAACCGGCAGGCCCATCTCCTCACGAACCCGCTGAGCCATTCCAAAGCGTGAGTTGGTGTTGTTCGGGCATGTCCGGGCGTTGTGGAAGATGGCGCCGTCAATCGAAAACTCGTCGAACCTCTCGGACAGGAACTGCTGCTTGTACACCTCATCGCGATTGATGAAGATCTCCAGACTCGTCCGCGCCATCCACTCAAGCGGGTCGCCGCCCTCGAAGTCGGCGAAGGCCCACGAGTTGCAATAGGTGCTCGCCGCCACGACCGCCCGAAGATCAAAGAACTTCTCGGAAAGTTCCCGTATCCGGGGCCAGACGGGCATCCCTTCCCAGTAGATGCGAAACCGCTCATCAGGCACGGCTCCGACGCCACCAGCAAGCCGTTGATTCATCTCAGCAAGCATTTCTTCGTAGAAGTCGATGGCCATATCGCTTCCACGCATCAGTATCACCGGCGCCATCAGGATCAAGCCGTCCCAGAAACTCAGTGGGGCCGGTCTCTGGCGGGCCGTTTCGAGTACTTCCCGCCAAAGCGAACAGGCCTTGCTCGACTTCGCGACGGACTCTTCGAGTTTCGCCTCATCGAGTTTCAATTCGAACTGACGCTCGATCGCACCGATGAGTTCCCGAAGTTGCCCCTTCACGAAGGTGACATGCTCGTCGGTGACTTCTCCGAGATACAGCGGTGGCCGCACCCCCAGAATTGAAGCGTCGTGCCGTGTCGAGAAGAACTTGAACCAGTCCTGCACTTCCCGGCACTGGTTCGTGTTGTACACGAGCAGATCGGGCGCGGGCGGTCCGTCTATGCCGTAGATGTCCTGCAGCGGACTCCAACCGTTGAGCGATGCGCCGATATCGCTGTTCATGTAAGAGCAGGTCTCGGGGCAGTACCCCGCCCCCACCGCCCGGGGGATCAACTTGTGGCTGACTTTCCGCGTGCCGAGGAGGGCGCCGTGGTTCTCCGGGAAGAACACGTCGAAGCCGAAAGCGGTCAAAATCTCCGTAGGACCGACCGATGTACACCACGCAACGCGGCGATCAGTGTCTTTGGCCGCCGCGTCGAGGTCAACGAAGTAGTCACGCATCAGGCCTCGAAGGCGCTTCTGCGACTCGATGGGTACTCGCTTCACCGTCGTGTCGCTCACGGAATTACGATCGACCGCAGGGAGCAGCCGTCCTTCATTACATCGAATGCGCCCTGAATATCGTCAAGTGAGAACCGGTGCGTCACGAGGCGAGATACATCGATCTTCCCGGCCTCGACCATGCGAATGAGCGGGACATACTCGCCCGGAGGACATCCGAGCGAACCGACAATTTCCATCTCCTTGAACATGATCTTCCCGGCGACAATGTTGATCTTCTCATGCGTGTACCCGACGACGCACATCCGACCACCGATTCGCACGCTCTCGAACGCTTCTTCGATCGTCCGCGGGTTACCGATCACCTCCATGGCGATATCGACACCACCACCAGTCATCTTCTTGATTGCCTTGCTCACCCGATCGACCTGGTGGGCGTTGATGGTCTGCGCCGCGCCGAGTTCCTTGGCCCACTCAAGTTTCTGCTCACTGATATCGACCGCAATCACGTAAGCGCCAGCCGCGGCCGCAAGTTGCACTGCGTTGATGCCAACACCTCCACATCCGAAGACGGCCACGGAATCGCCGGCCCGCACCTGTGCTCGGTTCTTGACGGCGTGGTACGGCGTCGATAACGCGTCGGCAATGATCGATGCCTCGGCAAGCGGAATCGACTCGGGCAGATCAAGCACATCCTTGGCGGGTACGCAGACATACTCGGCGTAGGCGCCGTCAAAGTGGTTGCCGAGCATCTTCATGTCGGCACAGATATTCTCCTTGCCCATGCGGCAAAACCTGCACTTGCCGCAGGTGAGTACCGCGGGGATAAGCACCCTCTGCCCCGCGGTGAGATGTTCGACATCGATGCCGACTTCCTCGACGATACCGGACGCTTCGTGGCCAAGCACGAGCGGCGGATCCTTGAAGGTCGGCACGCCGTGCTCGATGTAGTGCAGGTCGGTATGGCAGGCCCCGCAGGCGGCAACCTTGACGAGCACCTCGTCCCGTCCAACATGCGGGACCGGGATCTCTTCGACTCTCACGCCTTCGTCGGCGCCGTGGAATACTGCTGCTTTCATCGTTCGGTTCTCTTTTCTCTGATGTGCCCAACCGGCCCTCAGGCGTGGCTCCACTCGGGGGTTCGTTTCTCCATGAATGCCGCGATGCCCTCGTGAGCGTCGTGGAGTTGCATCAATTCATCGAGGTAGATTTTTTCGGCCTCGTCGAGCCGATTGAGCATGTCCGCTCGCTGCCCGGCCATGGTGACCCGCTTTGCCATCCGCACAACGGGACGGGAGAGGCCCCGGATGTCCTCAACGTAGGCCGCAACCTGGTCGTCGAACTCGTCTGCGACGTACAACTGACTGACGAGGCCGATCCGATGGGCTTCGGTCGCCGAAATCGTGCCGCCGAGCGACACGAGTTCGATCGCCTTGCCGAGCCCAATGCGAGACGGCAACACCACCGCAGCGACCGGTGGGAAGACGCCAACATGAACTTCAGGCTGCCCGAACTTGGCCCGCTCCGAGGCGAGCACGATGTCACAGAAGCAGGCGAGTTCGCATCCGCCACCGAGCGCAGCACCCTGAACGGCCGCAATGGTGAGCGCATCGGTGGACGCGAGCCGGCGAAAGATGCCGTGGAATTGCTCGATCATGTCACGAACCTTCTCAGCCGTGTGATCCGCGACGTCCACGCCCGCGCTGAAGGCCTTGCCTTCGGCGGCAATCACGATTGCAGACAAGGTGTCGTCCACGACCAGAGTGTCAAGGAGTGTGTTGAACTCGGACATCATGGGGTTGTCCATGACGTTCAACGGGGGAAGGTTCATGGTGACCGTGGCGACGCCGCCGGAAATGTCGCATGTGAAGTACTGGTAGTCGGTCATGTCATCATTCCTTTTCAGATGTACTGCCCGCCGTCTACCCGAAGCACTTCGCCGGTGATGAATCTCGCTCCTTCGCTGCACAGGAAGCGCACTGCTTCGGCGATGTCCTCGGGTGTGCCGATGCGGCCAACAAGAATCTCCTCGGTCGCCTTCTTGATTGCCTCGGGAGGCATGGCATCGAGAATGGGCGTGTGGATCATCCCCGGCGCGACGGCGTTCACGGTCACGGTGGATCGTGCCAACTCCTTGGCGAGCGCCTTGGTGAATCCGATGACGCCAGCCTTTGCCGCGGCGTAATTGGTCTGGCCAAACTTGCCCCGCATGCCGTTGATGCTGGAGATGTTGACGATGGATCCATACTTCGCTGCCCGCATGATGGGCGCCGCCGCCCGAGACATGTTGAAGACGCCGGTAAGATCGATGTCGATGACATCCTGCCACTCCGCATCGGTCATGTTCCAAATCACCTGATCGCGGCAGATGCCGGCGTTGTTGACGAGAACTTCAAGCCCACCGAGTTCGCCAGCGCAATCCTCCACCGCGGCTGTGGCCTGCTGAGCGTCGGAGACATCAGCCACCTTCACCCACGTCTTGCGACCGAGTGATTCGATGCACGATCTCACGGAGTCCGCATCTGTGAGATCGCCGAGGTACAGGATGCCCACATCGCAACCGTCACGGGCGAGCGACTGGGCAATCGCGCGGCCGATGCCGCTCGACCCCCCCGTTACCAATGCTCGTCTCGGTGTGTGTGCCACGATGCGTCTCCCTGTGATGCCGCTAGCCCGTCAGGTTGTCATCGCGACGGCCAACACCGCCCCGCACCTGCCACAGTGTTCGAACTGCGAGGGCATGCCCTTCGCGCCGCACTCACCGCACTCTTGCGCGTATGGGCCCCAAAGAAACTCGCTCGAACCATTCGGATCGGCGGCCCGCTTCCGCATGCCGATGTAGTCGGTCTTGCGTTTCTCGACAAAGGCAGTCATGCCTTCGTAGGGCTCGAGGCTGGTGTAGTGCGTGGCGAGCCAGTCGCGGGCATGGCCGACGGTGGCGTGCCACGCGGAGTCCTTCCAATAGTTGACCTGCGCCTTGGTGTAGCGGGTGCATTCAAAGAACTTGTTGACGATCTGGTCGCACAGGTCGTCGATCACCTCATCCATGAGGGAGAAGTCGATCGAGTAGCCGTCCTCACCCTTGAGGGCCTTCTTGATGTCGCCAGCGGTAGCCCGATTCTCGAAGGGCGTATCCCAGGGATCGGTGTTCCAGTCGGCCAGACAGGTGCGGTCGCCGCTGAACTTCGTGATGAATTCGCCGTCGGGTCCCTTGACCGTCGGCACTACGCTGTTGACCAGCCCCATCGACAGGCTGGTAAAGGCGGCGTATCGCTGATTCAGGAAGAGAATGCCCCGCGCGGTACGGTCGCCGACCGTAATGGGCAGCCACTGCGTCGAGCCGCCACAGGCGACCGACCCCACGCTCGTGCCGACCTGCGCGATGAAGGCGTGTTCGCCCATGACGCCGATGTCGCAAGCAAGTTGGCTCTCGTTGCCACCGCCAACCGCCATGCCATTGAGGCGGGCGATGACGGGCTTGGCGCAGTTCGTGATCGCTTCGATATAGGCCTTGAAACGACACATGTATTTCCAATAGTCGCGTGGCTTCTGCGTGTAGCAGGACTGGTACTCCTTCACATCACCGCCCGTGCAGAAAGATTTGTGGCCGGTTCCGGTGAAGACCACGACGGCAATGCCGTCGTCCCACGAGGCATCCTGAAAGGCCGTTGCCAATTCTTCGAGGGCTGGTGTGCTGTAGGCATTGAAGTTGAACGGCCGGTTGATGGTGATCCGGGCGACGAAGCCGTCCTTCTGGTAGTCGACTTCCTGGAAGTCAAATGACTCGGTGGTTCTCGTGGGAAACATGCTCATCTCGGTGTACTCCAAGGCTGGGGGTGGAAACGGGCCAGAAAAACACCCGTTATTTCGTTCGAACGTCCGTTCGGCTCTCGCAAGTATCAAGACTTGACCATCCTGATTATCGGGGAGCGCCAATGGCCCTGTCAACCCCAATAGAAGCTATATTTCGGCCTTGACGGAACTGGTTACAGGGTGGATGATATGTACTGCCGCCGACGACAACCCCCTGGAGCCCCCCATGGACTCTCAACGAGCCGATCAACTGTTCGAATCGCCACCCGCAGAATCTGTCTCTCCAGCCGCTGGGGACACCTTTGAGGCGAGGCGGGACCACATCCTCCAGGCCGCCACCCACGTTTTCGCCCAATACGGCTATGAAAAGGCCTCGATGCGAACGATTGCCAAGGCTGCGGATGTGAGCCTCGCGGGTCTCTACCACTACTTCGAGCGGAAAGAGCAACTTCTCTTCGTCATGCAATTCCGGGTGTTCAGTTCGCTGCTCTCGAATCTACGGGAGTGGTTGGTCGGCGTCGAATCGCCTCGCGACCGCCTGTGCACCATGATCCGGTCTCATGTGACCTACTTCGCCGAGCACATGGCAGAACTCAAAGTGTGCTCGCACGAACTCGACTCCCTCAGGGGCGAAACCTACGACCAAGCCCGCGAGATCAGGCTCGCCTATTACGGGCTGACCCGTGAGATCATCGCAAGCGTCATCGAACTCGACCCACCCGACTACCCGCTCGACCTGCATGTCGCCACAATGTCGCTCTTCGGGACGCTCAACTGGCTGTACCGCTGGTGGAACCCCAGTCACCCCACCCCGCCCAAGGTCGTTGCGTCCCAGATCACCAACCAGTTCCTGGCCGGAATCTGCGGACATACCGCCTGACCACGACGGAGGATCTTCACCGTGTACCTTCCCGACATTCAACTCCACGAAGCCGACACGCTTGAGGCGGCGGCGGCGCTGATGGAGCAACTCGGTCCTCGAGCCGAGTATGTCGCGGGCGGCACGGATCTGCTGGTCGATCTCAAGACGGCTCGAACCGAAGCCGATCACCTGATCTCCATTACCAACATCGATCAGGCACGACAACTGACTGCGGATTCGGAAGGTCTGACCATCGGCTCACTCGTGCCAGTGGGACGACTGAACGAAACACCCCTCAGCGGCACTTGGGCGGCGATACATGATGCCACACAGGTCATGGCCGCCCCCGCGATTCGCAACATGGCAACCGTTGGCGGGAATCTCGCCAGCGCGGTGCCCTGCGCCGACCTGCCGCCCATTCTCATGGTGCTGGGCGGAGGCGTAGACCTCTGGTCGCGCACTGGTGTTCGGCGGATCCCCGTATGCGAGTTCTTCACGGGGCCTCGAACGACCGTCCGTCGCCACGACGAGATTCTGCTCAGCATCCATGTGCCGCCACCAGCGAATCGCTCGGGCGCAAGCTATGAGCGGTTTGCACTTCGGGAAGGCAACTCCATCGCCGTTGCTTCTGTGGCAGCCCGCATTCGACTCGACGACGCGGGCATGATGCAGGAGGCCGCCCTCGCCATCGGCGCCGTCGCCCCGACACCCCTGCTGCTTGAGAACATCCCAGCCATACTCGCCGGACGAGCGCCAAACGAAACTGCCTGGGCCGACGCCGCTGACGCTGCCGTGGCGGCGGCCGACCCGATCAGCGACATCCGCGGCTCTGCGGAATTCAGACGCGAACTCACCGGCGTCTTGACGGCCCGAGCCCTCCGCCTTGCAACCGAACGAATCGGTGGTGACTCAACATGACCACCGCTCGTGCTTTCAACATCAACGGCCAGAACCACATCGCCGTAGTCGAAGCTCACGACACGCTGCTCGATGTGCTCCGCGACAAGATTCATCTCACCGGAACCAAACGTGGCTGCGATGTGGGCGACTGCGGGGCCTGCACGGTGCTGCTCGACGGCCAGCCGGTCAACGCCTGTCTGACACTCGCTGGCACCGTCGGTGAACGCAGGATCACCACCATCGAGGGACTCGCGGAAGACGGAGTGTTGACGCCGCTGCAACGATCATTCGTGGAGGAGGGCGGCATTCAGTGCGGCTTCTGCACCCCGGGAATGGCACTCGCGGCGACCGCGCTGATCGAGCGGAACGCCGACCCCAGCGACGATGACATCAAGGAATCGCTCTCTGGCAACATGTGCAGGTGTACCGGTTACTCCGGCATCCTGCGATCGGTCAAGCGGTGCGGCAATTACCGCTCCGACGGCACCTGCGCCAAGCATGACCATCACGACGGCGATGCCCCGGAGAAGTCCCCGGACAACGACACCGTCGGCGTGTCGATCCCCCGCGTCGATGCGGCCGACAAAGTCACCGGTCGCGCTCAGTACACCGCCGACATCTTCCTGCCGAACATGGCCTACGGAAAACTTCTTGGCTCGCCGCTCGCCCACGGTCTGATCAAGAGGATCGACACATCCAAAGCGGAAGCACTTCCGGGAGTGCTCGCAGTGCTGACCGGCAAGGATGTCACCGACACCAAGCATGGCGTGTCGCCCGCCCGCTACGACGAAGACGTTCTCGCCAAGGAGAAGGTGCGGCACGTGGGTGATCCGGTCGCGGCGGTTGCCGCCATCGACGAGCGAACCGCCGAACGTGCGGTATCGCTCATCGAAGTCGAGTACGAAGAATTGCCCGCCGTCCTCGATCCGATGTCGGCAATTGCAGATGGCGCGCCGCTGGTCAATGATCGCTTCGAGCGAAACATCAATACGCACGTCGAGCAGGTCTTCGGTGACATCGAGGCCGGCTTTGCCGAGTCCCATCTGATTCGCGAGGAAGTGTTCACCGGCAATCACATCTACCAGTGTCCGATGGAGCCACACGCCTCGATCTCCACCTGGGACCCTGACGGAACTCTGGTTCTTTACACCTCGACACAGGTCCCCCACTACGTGCAGTACATGATGGCGCACGTGCTGAATATTCCGCTCGGGCGCATCCGCGTGATCCGACCCACCGTCGGCGGCGGCTTCGGCGGCAAGGCCGCGACCTCGCCACTGGAAATCAACTCGGCCCTGCTCTCGCAGAAGATCGGCCGGCCCGTAAAGATGGTCTACACCCGCGAAGAGATGTTCCAATACGGCCGCGGACGCCACAAACAGCACATGCGGTTCAAACTCGGCGTCGACCGCGACGGCAAAATCAAGGCCTTCAAGAGCGAGATTCACCTCGACGGCGGCGCCTATTCGAGTTTCGGCGTCGCAACGGCTTACTACGCCGGGAGCATGATCCCAACGCTCTATCACCTGCCCGCCTACCAATACGATGGGTACCGGGTGATGACCAATAAGCCCGCCTGCGGCGCAATGCGTGGACACGGCGTTCCGCAGCCACGATTCGCCTTCGAATGCCTGCTCGGCATGGTCGCCGACGAACTCGGCATCGATCCCGTTGAGATTCGCGAGCGCAACGCGATGGATCCGGAAACGATCACCGTCAACGACTTGGATATCGGCAGTTGCGAATACCGCGCGACGCTTCGGGAAGTCAAGGAACGCTCCGGTTGGGCCGAGAAATACGGCAAACTCCCACCCGGCAAAGGCATCGGCATCGGATGCGGCGGCTTCGTCTCGGGCGCTGGCTATTGCATCTACCGAGGGCAAGTGCAACTCTCGCACGAGAAGGGACGCGAACCCTTCCAGAAGAAATCGATCTTTCCACATGCCAACGCCGTCGTGAAGATCACCGAAGACGGCACGGCTGCAGTACTGATGATCGGCGCGGCCGAAATCGGCCAGGGCAGCGACACCGTGCTTGTGCAGATGTGCGCCGAGTCGCTGGGCATTCCCGCCTCTCGTATTCGGATGCGAAGCGGCGACAGCGACATCTCGCCGATTGATCTTGGCGCCTATTCCTCACGAATCACGCTCATGGGCGGCCACGCCGTCTCGAGGGCCGGCACTGCTGTCGTTGATGCCATGCGGCCGTATGCAGCGGACCTGCTCGACTGCAACGAGGACGATATCGAAGCAAGGGACGCCAAGATGTTCGTGCGTGACCACCCATCGCGGTGTGTCGCCTGGGAAGAAGTTGCGAGGAAGTACTTCAACGAAAACGGCCCGCTCGTCGGAACAGGTTCCTACAAGCCGCCGGACGGGCTCGGCGGCGACTACAAGGGCGCGACGGTCGGGACCAGCCCCGCGTATTCCTTCGGCAGCGCGGTCTGCGAAGTGACCGTCGATCTTGAGACCGGCAAGGTCAAGATCGACACGTTCACCGATTACCACGACTGCGGGCGTGCCATCAATCCAAAGACCGTCCATGGGCAGGTCGAAGGCGCCGTCATCATGGGCGCAAGCGAAACGATCATGGAAGATGTGATGTTCGACGAACAGGGCAAACTGCTCAACCCGAACCTGCACGGCTATCTGATGATGACCATCAAGGACGCCCCGGACATCTTCAGCGGCATCGTCGATTCCTACGAACCCCGCGGCCCCTTCGGCGCCAAGGAAATCGGAGAAGGCTCGACCCTGCCGGTCCTCGGCGCCGTCGCCCACGCCATCGCCAACGCGACCGGCGTGTGGATCACGGATCTCCCGATCACGCCAGAGAAGATCCGGCGGGCGATGCGTGCGAAGGCGGCCACGGCCGAGGATGTTCCGGCGATGGCGACGTAGCGGGGTCCCTCTGCCGCTTCGCCGACCCCCTCCGCCGCTGCGCGGCACCTCCCCCACTGCGTGGGGGAGGAGAAATATGACGGTCCGCTCCCCCGCGTGCGGGGGAGCTCCCGGCGAAGGGGGGGCGAGCGGGTGCGCTCAATCCGCCGAAATGACATCCGGGCCGCCGCCGGCCTTCTTCTCGTAATTACCATCACCCGCTCGCTCGTACTTGGTAAAGCCGAGGCGATCAAGATTCTTGTTGCTCAACGATGACTTGGTCTTCATGTCGGACCACTTGCCAGCGATGTTGGGCAGGCAGGGGATCCGCACAACCGGCTCGCCGGTCTCGGGGTGCTTTTTCAGCGGCGGCTCGCTCATCGGCTGCACGACCTCGAAGATCTCGCCTTCGGTGTCGTTGTCGGT